>CAYOAB010000039.1:0-7108 GCA_964401875.1 Microcaldota archaeon | reverse complement strand
CTTCCATATCTATGACTTCGGCCGTTATTGAACCGTCCATAGCTCCAACTTTTATATCTTTAATTTTCATTACAAATCACCATTTTAAGACCAAAACAAAATAAATTGCGCGGCCTTAATTTCAAAATTAAAAGACAAAAATTTAAAAAAGGAAAGGGTCTTTTTGGATTTTTAGAAATAAAATAAAATAATAAAATAAAAAAATTATTCTTCAATACTAACTTTTGCGGAGTATGTTCCTTTAATTGATTTCAACTGACCTGGAACTCCTGAATCGAATTTAATAGTCATATCACCATTAACGAAATCTCCAATGTTTCTAGGTGAAGTAGATGGAAATATTTCACATTGAAAAATTGCAAAATCACCTGGATTTAATGTTTTTTTATCAACTAAACCATTAACACCATCACAGTCAATACCTAATCCAGTTAACTGTGTTGCTTGTTGGTTTGTAACTTTAAGATATAATGTACCATTTGTGCTTAATCCAGCGACCTCACAACCGAAACCGATTGGTAAGTTACACATATCTTGCATACGGCCTTGTGGATTTAATACACCTAAGTAAATCAAAGCACCAAGGACGAGAACTATTACTAGTAAGGCCCATCCGTAAGTCATTAAATATTCCATAGCTGCTTGAGCTCTTTTCATTCCATTCATATTTTTTCACCTGTTTTCTAATATTATAAAATATTATACAATAAGGTATATATAGGGAATTATTTAAATAGTTTTGTAAAAAAAGAGAGAAAAAATTATTTATATTGGTTGGCCATTGAAATAAGGTTAAGCATAACATCTGTACCATCACAAACATTTCCACCCACTTCAAATTCACTATCACTTATTGCCATATCAGTACATACAACATTTTCATCAATATTAATCATGTCACCCATTAAATCTTCATCTTCACTTGCCATACCTTGTGCTTCCATTTCAGCTTGAATAACATTGAAATCATACTTTACCCAATCACAATTAGAGAAATCACTCATGCCCATGAGCATCATGCCTCCTTTATCATACATGATACTTGTTTCACCATCAATAACCATCTCAATAACTAATCCTTGAGTTGAGGAAGACATCTTAACTTTATCACCTTTCAATAAATATATTATTTCACCAGTACCATCGTTGTAAACACATCTCTGAGAAATTAATTCATCAATAATTTCAGTATCATCCAATTCAGGTATTTCATCCTCTTCTGGAACTGCATCGGTTTCATTCACAAGTTCTTCTGGAATTTCATCTTCAATGTTTTCTGTTTCATTTAAAGATTCATCTTCATTTTCATCCAATGTTTCATCCGTAACATCATCAACCACATCGGGCGTTTCAACTTCATTTTGTACACAACCAAATAATAAAATTGCTACAAAAAGAATTCCTAAAATTAAATTTTTATTTTCCATAAAATAAATTAAAAAGAGAAAGAATAAAAAATTATTTTCTGTTCAAGTAAAAACCTAATAGAAGAATTATGGGAGATATTAATCCAATTAAACATAAACCACCAGTAGATGCTTTTGGAACATTATCTAATGCTTCTTCAACTTTTGAATCAATTTCTTCTTTAACATCTTCAATTTGTTCTTTTACTTCATCCATATTTTCTTCAATTTCTTCAACTTCATCTTCATGTAACAATGAAATTTTTCCATAGTTAGATTTCATTTCTTCGGCTTCATTTTTCAAATTGAAAGCTATTGAAACATAACTTGTAAAATCACAACTTTTTATTTGATATTTTAAATTATTTAACCTTGAAGAAATATTTTCATAAGTGGAAGAATCACATTGTGAACAATCATCTAAAATAATTTTGGATTCTTGAAGAATTGAAGACACTTCTGTAATTCTATCAATTGCATCCAATTCTGCATTTATAGAAAAATGATTAATTGTTATGGGAAGAGTTGTTGTGAATGCCTCTGAAGTTGAAACACAAACCGCTCTTAACCTTAAGAATTCATCAATATTAATCTCATCCTCTCCACTATTCCCTAAATTAATCTGCAATAAACCTTTACAATTCTTATTAGAACTCATAAAACATAATTCTGCTTCATCAGTGTAAGAACCTGAAGGAAAATCATAATAGGAATAAAAAACTTGCATTTGTCCATTACAATCTTCAACAGGATAATTCAAATCAACATTCAAATAAACATTTTGTGATTTAGTAGGATCATTACAATTACTTATTAATAAAACATCATTTGAAAAAGTACCTCTCCCATCAACATTAGTTATTCTTGCAGTAAATTCATCCGAAGCATTCACAGAAAGGAATGCTAAGAGAAATAAACTAAATATATATTTCAAATTCATATTCATTTTTTCACCACTTTTATTACAAACCATAAACAGCTTTATCACCTAAAATCTGTTCAATTTCAAGTAATCTATTATATTTTTCAACACGTTCACTTCTACATGGAGCACCGGTTTTAATCATACCACAACCCAATGCGACAACTAAATCCGCAATGAAAGTATCACCAGTCTCACCAGAACGATGACTTACAACAACACCACCTTTAACATCAAACATCATTTGGGCTGCTTGCATAGCTTCACTTAACGTTCCTATTTGATTAACTTTTAAGAGAAGTGTATCCATACATTTCATCTCAAGAGCTTTCTTTATAATTTTAGGATTTGTTACTGTTAAATCATCCGCAACAATTTTACATTTAACTTTAGCATGTAACTTAGCAAAAGATTCAAAATCCTCCTCATCGAATGGATCTTCAATTGAATAAATATCATAATTGGAACATAAATTAACATAAAAGTCAATCAATTCATCAGGAGTTAATGTCTTTTCATCAATTTCATATTTACCATTAACATAAAAACTTGATGCGGCACAATCCATAGCGATTTTAATTTTACCTTTATACCCTGCTTCTTCAATGGCCAAATTAATTGTATCAAGAACATGAGATGTTGTTTTTATAGGTGGTGCAAAACCCCCCTCATCACCAACACCTGTTGCAATTGGTCCAAAATTTTCACTTAATATTTTCTTTAAAGTATGATATGTTTCCGTGCCCATTTTCATAGCTTCAACGAAATTCTTAGCACCTACTGGAACAATCATAAACTCTTGAATTGCTAAACCACTACCAGCATGCATACCTCCATTAACTATGTTCATCATAGGATAAGGTATTCTGTTTGCTTCAGGGTTTAAATATTGAAATAATTCCTGTTTTTTACTCATGGCACCTGCACGTGCAACGGCCATTGAAACTGCAACTATAGCATTTGCACCAAAATTTGCTTTATTTTCAGTGCCATCTGCCCATTTCATAGCATCATCAATTTCTTGTTGATTTTCGACTTCTAAACCGGTAATTATTCCATCAATTTTAGAAATGTTAGCAACCGCTTTCTTTACACCTTTTCCTTTATAATCAGAACCACCATCTCTCAACTCAACAGCTTCATGTTTACCTGTTGATGCACCACTTGGTGCAGACGCTTTAACTTTAAAATCCTCAGTATAAACTGTTGCTTCTACTGTTGGGTTTCCTCTGGAATCAAAAATCATTCTTCCTTTTACTTGTTTAATTTTCATTTAAAAAACACCGGATTAAATAAAAGAAGAATTATTTATAAGATTAATATCAATTTTTCCAATTTTTATTTGCTTCAAACAAATTTGGATTTTTCAATTCGTGAATTCTAACAACAGCATCCATAATTTGAAGTTCATCTGCCCCTAAATAAATTGCAAATTTCAATTTACTTTCAACACTTAAATATTTTGCACTTGCACCCTTTTCATGTAAATATTCTGCAACATCATAGTGTCCAAAATGGATTGCCCTTTCAAAAGGAGACATAACTTCACCCTTTAATGGGTTAACTGGAACATTATACTTTTCAACTAACAATTTAACAAGTTCAATGTTACCGAAATGTGCTGCCCTGCCTAATAATGAGGTGTTACCATCAACTGAATTAAAATTTACTTCTTTCATGTTTTCTTCCAATAAAGTTTTTACAGCATTAAAACTACCTTTACCTTCTGAAATTAAATTATAAATTTGTTTTTTAGTTGTGTGGACCATATATTTATTATGTATGGAAGTAATATATAAACATTACTATTGTTCTATTTAAATTTGAAATTAAAAATAAATGAATTAAAGTACATTACCACTTGGAGTAATTTCCACATCACCGGAGATATATTCGGGATAAGTTATTTTACTGAAATCCGCAGATGCGGGTGCGTACAATATGAAATTACCAAAAACGTATTTAGGAAAAACAATACCTTTACTCATATCCTTAAGAGATAAATTTGTAATGAGATTACCTAAATGAACTTGAATATCTCTAACTAAATACTCCTTGGGATCATATGTCCTCATACTGTATGGATGAGTAGTAGAAATCTGTCCTTTACCACAATTCAATGAATTACAAACGAACTCAATTAAACTTAATTTTTCATCACAAATCTCTTTAATTTTTTCAAATTCAGTATTTATTTAATACTTAAAAATTTCCATATTTTTAGGACTTATATAAACATCTTTTCTTATAAGTGCTTCAGATTCAATGAATGCACCCTCATTTTTAAAACTTTCTAAAGCACTTTGCATACAAGCAATATCAGCCAATTTAGAATTAACACTTTTTACTGCTTTATACAATTCAGGAGCTTTATTACTAAGTGCAGGCATGGATAAACATTTATCAGTTTCCCTCATGAAGATTTTTTTGACATTATCTGTATCCAATTTTATTCTTTGATTCATGTATTCTTTTAGGAAATTACTTATTTATATACCTTTCTATTTATAATAGAGAGAAATATTAAAAAATATATTTATATTAAGTTTTCGATTTAACCTAATTATTACTAAGCACATCAGGTAAAATTGAAGGAACACCCATAATAAATTCGGGATAAGTAACTTTAGTAAAATCAAAAGTTGAAGGCAAAAATAAATTAAAATCACCTAAAATTATTCTTGGAAAAACAATATTTTTTACCATCTCATTTGAATTAAAATCGAAATGGAAATTACCTATATGAACCTGAACATTATTAGTCAAATCTATTTCTGAATAATAAACTCTTGAAGAATAAGGAACACTCATTGAAATTTGTTCTTTATTACAATTGAAAGAATTACATATAAACTCAATAAAATTTAATTTTTCATCACAAATTGCTTTTTCTTTTTCTATTTCACTTATACCATTATTCCTTAAAAATTCCATTTCCTCTTTAGTACTATTATCAATATTTATGATAGAACTTATATTAAATTTTTTTGAACTATTCATTTTTTTAAAAAAATCTAATTTTTTTTGTAAAACATTTATTTGCTCTAATCGAATTGAAATATCCTTATAAATTAATTTATATTTTTCTGGATTTTTCTCTTCAAAAGCAATATTTGTAAATAAAGTATTTATGAATTATTCTTCAAACTTTCGTTTAGTTTTTTTATCTACATGAGATAAAAATTTAGTATAACCTGACATAATCTTATTGGATTTAAATTGTTTATATAGTTTTTGATTTTTTTGTTTTCAGAGATATATTAAAAAATATTGGGAAATTAATGAAAATATGGAATACCTTGTTGATGGTTTAAAAAGAGAAATTAAATTTGAAATTAAGAGTAAAATGAAACTTAATGATTTTTTAAGAGAAATTAATGAGAATAGAGAAAGTGTTATTGTTAAGATAAATGATATAATAGTAACTGAATTTGATTATGTTTCTAAGGGAGATAAAGTTGAATTAATTAAAATTGCAAGTGGTGGATAATGGATAGTGGATAGTGATAAGATGAAATGTTCCTTTTGTAAAAATGATGCAATAATATACCTGTCCTATTCAAAAAAATTTTTATGCGGTAAACACCTTGTGCGCTCTTTAGAAAAAAGAGTAGGTAATAACATAAGGAAATATGATATGATTACAAGTAAAAGGAAAATTGGTGTTGGAATTTCAGGAGGAAAGGATAGTTTAACACTTTTATACGTATTAAAGGAACTTTTAGGAGATAATAGGAAAATTGAAATTGTGGGTATTACAATTGATGAAGGAATTGAAGGGTATAGAGATAAGAGTATTGTAAATGCAAGAGAACTATGTAAAAAACTAGACATTAAACATTATATATACACGTTCAAAGAGTATGCTAAAGAAATGGATGAAATAATGAAGAATAGTAGAAGTGACCCCTGTTCTTATTGCGGGGTATTCAGAAGGTGGATACTTAACAAAGCATGTAAGGATTTGAATATTGATGTTTTGGCTATTGGGCATAATTTGGATGATACAGTACAAACACTTCAAATGAACATAATGAGAAACGAACCTCTAAGAATAGCAAGATTTAGGCCTTCTGGAGGAATACTGGAAGATGATGATTTCATAACCAGAATTAGACCTTTATTTAATATCCCAGAAAGAGAAATAGTAGCTTATGCATTATATAAGGAAATTAAATTTCATAATGGAGAATGTCCTTACGCAGGACTGGCTTTAAGAAACCCTGTAAGAATATTCATAAATGATATGGAAAAAAATTATCCTGGAATTAAATTCAGAATGCTCAATTCATATCTCTCAATGCTTGAAACAATTAAAATACCTGAAAATATGAAAATCAATAAGTGTAAGAAATGTAAAGAAAACACCTCCAACGAACTATGTAAAAGGTGCTCTTTCTTGGAAGAATTAGACTAATAAGTTTTTATTTATTTGTATTTTAATATGAGTGAGTATGAGGTGTAAATAAATATGTATCCAGTTTCTCCACAAGCTTATGATAGAGCAATTACAGTTTTTAGCCCTGATGGAAGATTATTTCAGGTAGAATACGCAAAAGAGGCAGTGAAAAGAGGTAGCACTGCAATAGGAATTGTTTGTAAAAATGGAGTAGTTTTACTCGCTAACAGATATTCACACAGTAAACTTCTTGTATTAGAAACAGTTAGAAAAGTTAATTTTATAGATGAAAATATAATATCTACATCTTCAGGTTTAGCTGCAGATGCAAGAAGATTAATTGATATGGCAAGAGTTGAAGCACAAAGGCATAGAATTACA
>CAYOAB010000038.1:0-7297 GCA_964401875.1 Microcaldota archaeon | reverse complement strand
GGTATTTTCTGCCCGTGGCAGAAAATGAATTTGTGAAGAAAAAATAAGTAATGGGCCCTCCCAGAATATCAGATAATTCAATCCTGCCACAAAAGTAAAACTTTTGTGAGAATTTTGGGTTGAGCCTTTTACCATGTCCAGGCGATAAAATCGCCGTGGAGTGGGAAAAGGTCATTTGAACTGGGGATCTCTACCTTACTTAATAATTATTTTTTAATAATTAAATCCTTCGAGCTTGCTCGAACTTTGGGATTGAACCCTTTCACGCCGACACCGATGTCGATATGATTTGGTGTCGTCGGGAAAGGGTCATGTAAGGGTAGCGTCATAACCAACTAGACCAAGGGCCCATTTTTAGTTGGTGTCTATTTATTTTAGTAATAGAAAGATTTATAAACCTCCTATGTATCTAAACAATACATAATGAGAAAAGAGTGATTTGATGCTATCGGAAACAGTATGTAAAAAAATGGATAACGATTCTTTGTTCCTACGTGTAGTTAGTGATATTAATGATATCGAATCAAATCACATATCTGGTCGTGAAAAATCAGATGTGGCTGTTTTTAATTCTTCATATTATTATCTTCATAAACTTGCTTTTGAAACTTCTCTTTTGATTAATACTAAGGCCAATTTAAAAAATAACCTTGGAGATTATTTATTAAGTGTGGCAAGTATATCTGATTTAGGTATTTATTATTTAAGGAATTTACAAGATTATCTGCATGAA
This sequence comes from Microcaldota archaeon, assembly GCA_964401875.1. GTDB lineage: Archaea > Micrarchaeota > Micrarchaeia > CAILAH01 > CAILAH01 > CAYOAB01. The sequence goes on along the minus strand of CAYOAB010000038.1, from coordinate 6,564 downwards.
AATGAAACATACCAAACATCACAATTAAAACGTTTTGATAAACTTGAAGATAACATTTCAGCACAATTAGTTATTTTAGAAGATATTAATGTGAGAATAAAATCTATGTTAAGTAATTATACTAACACTAAATTGAAACCTGAAACGAATAACTTTTCTAAACTTATGAAAGATATTACAAAAGTTAGGCGTTTATATTATAGTGTTAAACCTAAGATTGATTTTATAGAAGATGATGTTGACTATTCAACGCATAGTTTCAAGGAATATTTACCTCTCATGGCTTTCATGAGAACACACAAGAGATTTAAAAGAACTAAAATTTCTTCTGATGAAAATAAATTGTTTGAGGTTGTTGTTAATTTTGACAGTGAAGTTTCAAAGATACGTAAGAAAGAAACTTTAGATCAACATTCTACTAAATTTATTTATGAAAATTCATTACCTCCTCGTGTTTTAAGAGAATATTCAAGATTTTTAACTTCTATGGATACAAAAATAACTAAATAGAGTTATATTTATTTTATTCTATAATTTATTCATGAGATATAATATTTTTTTATTTCTAACTTTATTTTTAAGTTTAATTTATTCAAATTCTGTTAATTTAGATTTGCCTGCTGTTTCTTCTGAAAATTTAGGTAGTTTAGTTAATTTGAATATAACTGCAATTAATGGTACCGGAGAAATTTATTTTTCCATTCCCCCATATGTGGGCGTTTCTTATCAAGAATCTTATACTCAAGCGTTTAATTATATTAAATCGCAAAATAAAAATTTAGAAAACTATGATTTTTATATTACCTTCTCTAATGAGAAAACTTCATTAGTTGAAGGTGCAAGTGGTGGTGTTGCCACTGCCGTTATAATTAAATCTTTAATGGAGAATGTTCCTGTTAATGAATCAATTATCATAACTGGAGAGATCAATTCTATGGGCAATATTTTACCTGTTGGTGGTATTCCTGAAAAATTAATTGCATCATATTTTAGTAATAAGAGCATGATTTTAATTCCATCTTCTTCTTCAGTTAATGAAAAAGTTATATGTGAAAAATTATCCGAAGGATTTTCATTTCCTGTTTATGAGTATGATTCTTTTAATTCAGTTTATGATGTTTATACTAAAAATAATCTAAGAGATATTAATTTAATTACACTTTCTGAAGATAATTTTTCAAATGTGTATAATTTGCCTGAAGTGGAAACCCATACTTTTTTTAACGTTATTGTTTTTGATATGCTAACTTCTTATAATAATAATATGGTATCCCTTTTACAAAATTATCCTCAGTTTATGCCTTATTTCAATTCAATTCAAGAGGGTTCCTCAGAATTGTATAATAAAGGATATAGTTATAGTGCCGGTAATGAATTATTTTTAACATTGGAAACAATTTCTTATCTTACTTCTTCATATTCAGATGATGAATTTACTTCAAAAGAAGATGATGTCTATAATTGTTTAGAAAGAACTAAGAAAAATTTAGATATGTTTGAAGGAACTCTTGAGTATTATATTGCTTCTGAGGTTCGTTATGTTAAAGCTAAAGATACAATTGACTCATATGTTAATGAATCTGATAAACCTTCAATTAGAATTTATGCTCCCGCTCTCTTATTACGTTCGGAGTTATGGTGTGTTTCTGCTGAAAGTATGTCCACTTATAATAAAGATACTGATTTTGATAGAGAGAAAGTTAAATCTTTTGTGGAAAATAAATTAATTCTTTATTCAGGTAATTTTTCTTCTTTATTAAATACTGCAAGACAATATTATGCGGAAGGGTATTATGGTGCCTCTTTGAATGAAATTATATCTTACGAAGCAGAATTGTTTAATTGTACAGATTATAATTTTACTTATGATTGGTCTAAGATGATGTACAATCATGCAGTTTATTTGAATAGTTCGGATAAGTATGGTAATAATTCATACAATGAAATTTCAAGGTATGCTTGTTCTTATGAGAGGATTTTACGTGAATATGATTCTTTAAATGAAGTGGAAAAAGAAAGTGTTTTTGATAATACTTGTATGGGTGTATGCGTATTATTAATTTTTATACTTTTCATTCTAAGTATATTATATTATGTTTTAAATAAAGGGTGGATAAATGGGTAAAAAAGAAAATATTATAGCTCTTAAGAGTTTATTTTCAATGGTTGTCGCTTTGATATCAGTAATAGGGATTGCAGTTACACTTTTCTCTTATTTTGTAATTTCACCTGCTTTATCTGAGATGAATACATCTTTCGTTCAATTAGCTTCTACTATGGTAAGTGTTAATGATGGTTTGATTTTATTTGAAAGTGATTTGAATAGAATTAGGACTTCTCAAGTTGAAATTACTTCAAATAGTTTAGAAACCATGAAAAAAGCACGTGATGGTATTAAAGCTTCAAGAGAATCTTTACAAGAAATTGAAAAAGTTGAAAGTTATGGGATATCAGAAAAATTAATTACATTAAAACAATCTGAAGACGATTTAAATTCTGCTATTTATAATACCGAAATAACTTATGATTCAATTAAAAATGTAGAAGAATCAAATTTGTTTAAACCTGAATTGAGTACTCAACTTCTTAAAGTCGCTAACATTTTAGATGTTTCAGTTCAATCTTTTGGAACAATGTTTACGGCATTAACTATTATTGCTTTAGTGTTGTTCGTTGTTATGATTTTAATATCAGTTGAGAATCTTCTTTAATTCTTCATTTTTTTCAAAATATTTTTTAATTTTTTCTCTCGTTCTTTGAACTGATTGTTCTACGCCTTGTCTTGTTCTTTTTTTGTCAAACAATATATTTCCTAATGTTTCAATTTCACTAAAAGTTAAATCTCTTTTATTAAAAATGTTACTTTTATCCTCGTAATCATCAATAGGTTTTTCAAAATATATTGAATACCTTAAACTGAAATAAAATTTAGCTTGCCCCTTCATTTTTCTAAGTTCTTTAATTAGTATTTTATTTATTTTTTTCAAATCAATTTTTTCTTCAATACTTATTTCTTCAGGATAATCTACTTTAATTTCATCATTCTTTTTTCTATTAACTAATCTTTTTGAAACTTCGGAACTAAACAAGAAATTAAAATTACTATTTTCTTTTTCTTTATAATTTGATAAAGCAAATATGAATGATTCATGTAATATTTCATCTACGTTTTTTAATTCATTGATTTTTTCTTTTCTTGTTTTAATTTCTTTTTCAAAATTGAATTTAGCTTTTTTAAAATTTTTCATACTTTTCATTGTATCATTATTAATCCTCTGATTAGTGTTATAAAAATAAATTTTCATATATTTTTTAATTTTTATACCTTTATAAACATTATTTTTTTACTACAGTTCCATTATGTTTTTTACCCATAATTGCTTTTTCTAAATCGTCAAGTTTTTTACCTGTAACAAAGTGCCCTTCTATTCCTGAACGTGCTAATAATTTTGAAGCTAGAACATCAAATATGAAATTTTCACCTGCTTTTCTTGAATCTTTTTCTGCAGCTAATTTTGTAAGTTCATCATGTTTCATAACATTTAATTTTTTTGCTTTTTTATCTTTTCTTGGGTCACCTGTGTATATTCCATCAACGTTACTTATATTAATTATTCGTTTTGAATCTATTCTTTCCGCAAGTAAAACAGCCACAGTATCGGTTGTTGTTCCTGGAATTGTTCCTCCCATAATTACAATATCATTTTGATCTAATGCTTCTGCGGCTTCATCAAATGATTTAGGTAATGCTTTATAGGAAATGTCTTGTAATGCGGCCAAAACAAGGTATGCATTTTGCCAAGTACTTAATATTGCAGCTTGATCTGCTAAGAACTCGTTTTGATATATTTGTCTCATTGCGCGTGCGTATACTCTTGCATCTGCGCCACCACCAGTAACTATGGCAAATCTATATTTATTAACATGTTTTCTAAAAATTTTAGCTATTTTTTTAATGTATTCAACGTCAGGTTCTCCTGGAACAAGTAAACTTCCGCCTATTGATAATGTGATTATTTCTTTTTTCATAAATTTATATCTCGCTTAACCTATTTAAATTTAAATAAATTAAGCAAAAATTGATGCGAGGATAAGGAAACTGAAAAATCCGATTATATCACATGATGTAGTTATAAAAATTGATGATGCAGATGCAGGATCAAAATTAAATTTTTTCAAAATTAAGGGGATTAAACTTCCTAATATTCCTGCACTTCCAAGAGTTATCATAAGTGATGTTGTTGCAATGTAACCTAAGGTAGGGTCTCCGTATATAAGTAACATAATTATTGTTATTATAAGCCCAATAAATAAACCATTTAATATCCCGTTTAATACTTCATTAATTAATGGTTTCAATATTTTTTTAAAGTTAATTTCATTTAAGGTAAGTCCCCTTATCATAACGGCCAATGCTTGATTTCCAGAATTTCCACCAATGTTTGAAATTACTGGCAATATTGCTGCAATAATTACATGTGCTGCTATTGTTTTTTCAAAAAGATAAACTACACTTCCTATCAATAAAGCAGCAAATAAATTTACAAATAACCATCCAATTCTATTTTTTACTTTAGTTAAAAAGGGGTCCATTATGTTTTCTTCTTTTTTAATACCGAGTATTTTATACATTTTTCCAAAAGTATACTCGTGAGTGTCTGAAAGAATATCTTCTGAATGAACTATACCTATTACGTCTTCTTTTTCTGCAATTATAATTTTAGAATGAGGATTTTCTTTAAATGTTCTTATTATTTCATCATCAGTAGAGTTAGGTTTCATTATAGGAACATGAGTTGCGAGTTTTTCAACTATTGCGTTTTCATCATGAGTAAGTAATTTAAAAATTTTAATTTCACCTAATATTTTTTTGTTTTTAACAACAATAATAATTGGAGTTTTATCTGTATATTTCTCTCTTTTTTTAATTTTTTCTTGAACTTGTTTAATTGTATTATCATAATTTATTATTATGTAATTTGTATTCATTTTACCTCCAGCTTTACTTGGATTAAATTTTAGAAGGTATTGAACTTCTTGACTTGATTTTTTTATTATTTTTTCACTTTTTTCTTTAGGTAAAAGTTGTAAACAATCTACAATTTCATCATCGTCCATGTATTTGAACATGTTGATTAATTCACTCTCTTCTAACGTGTTTATTATTTTCTTTTTGTAATATCTTGTAAGTGCCCTATATACATATGCCTGTTTTGATGAAGAAAGTTTTCTGAAACTATTGATTTTTCTTTTATTACTTAAAAAACCATTAGATTGAAAGGGCATAAGATAATCTCACAATAAAGGTTTAAATATTAGATGTTAACACATATTTTTTTAAAATAAAACCTCTTATATTTAGAAGAGTGTAGGAGTGATGGATTCAATTTCAGATGATTTGTTTAAACATATTGCACTTTCAGTTGCATTACCTGAAATATTTTATAGTTTCAGGGTTTATACTAAAGATAATTTTGAAAGTGAAAATGTTAATTCTTATTCTTATGAAGAAATTTTTCTTAACAATTTAAAAATTGATAAGTTACATTTTGATAAAATTGTTAAGATGTATAATTTATTTTCACATGAAGGGAATGTAAAAATTTCTTTTGAAGAATTAATTGAAAGAATGAAAAATAAACATTTTGAAAATGTTGATAATTTTGTTAAAGTGGTGTATGATTTAATTATTGATAATTATATTATTTTTTCAGAAGTTTATAATGAGGAAAATTATGTTAGTATTAATTTGGAAAGGTTTGTGGTTGAAGGAAAGTTTGATTGGGAAAAGTTTGGAGAGGTTGTATCTATAGTTACAATTATCCTTGACAATCTTCTCACCACATATTTTGTCCCCACCCCTGCCCGTCAAATAAATTTAAATTTTATAGGTTTAGAAAAAATAAATTTAAATGAAAGCGAAATAAAAAAATTGAATGAGTATATCCATTTTTATACTATTAAAACTTCTATGGATTTAGCTAAACAACGCGGTAAAAATACACTTCCTATTTCTTTAGATTTTGAAAAAACAAATGAATTCAATTGGAATGTTTTAATTAGTGAAGTTAAAATGAATGGGTTAAGGAATGAAATTTTATTTTTCATTAAAAAAATTGAAATTGTTGAGGTTGAGAGTGAATTAATGGAACCTGAACATGAAATGGATTACTATTTTTCAAGGCCAAAAAAACTTAAAACAATTGATGATGAAGATTTGGCCCCAGTAATTAAAGGTATGCGTGGGGCCAAAGAAATGTGTCCTGTTTGTTTTAGTTATAATGTAACTTATGAAGCGGGTGTTATGTGCTGCAATGATTGCGGTTGGAGTGCCTGTTCTCTATGTTAATTGTGGTGGATTTTTAATATTTAATATGGTCATAGGGTAAGCAGGTTCTCGTACGCGAAGCGTACGGCACTTAAATTTGCGTAGCAAATTGTGTGTCATTTTCCTACGGAAAATAGACATATTTTTTTATTTCATAAAAAAACAGGTTAAGGGGGCAGCGCCCCCTTCCCGTCCTGCAGGGGCGGAACCCTGCATCCCATCAGGCTCGCTCTTTT
>CAYOAB010000037.1:0-7348 GCA_964401875.1 Microcaldota archaeon | reverse complement strand
CCCTGGTGGCCCAACAAGAAGAATACCTTTAGTTGGACGTATACCCACTTCATCAAAAAATTCTGGGTTTTTAATAGGAAGTTCAACTGCTTCCTTGAGCAATTGTTTAGGTTTATCTAAACCTCCAATGTCATTCCATTTAACGTTAGGTATTTCAGTGAACACTTCACGTAACGCGGAAGGTTGAATGTCACTTATAGCACTTAAGAAATCATCATGTTTAACGAATAACTTTTCTAAAAGCTCAGCAGGAATAGGTTTATCTAAATCATAATCAGGTAATACTCTTTTTAATGCATACATAGCGGCCTCTTTACAGAGAGAAGATAAATCTGCACCAGTAAATCCATGAGTTACATTTGCAATATAATCTATCTTAACATCTGCAAAAAGAGGCATGTGCCTCGTGTGAATTTCAAGAATTTCTTTACGTGCATTCCTATCTGGAACACCTATTTCAATTTCCTTATCAAACCTTCCAGGTCTTCTTAACGCCTCATCAATGGAATTTGGCCTGTTAGTTGCACCAATTACAATAACTTGTCCACGTGATTCAAGACCATCCATTAAAGTTAAAAGTTGACTCACAACACGCTTTTCAACTTCACCAGTAGTCTCACCTCTCTTGGGTGCAATGGCATCAATCTCATCCATGAATATTATGCTCGGCGCACTTTCTTCTGCTTCCTTAAACAATTTTCTTAATTTTTCTTCACTTTCACCTACATATTTACTAACGAATTCAGGACCGCCAATATAAAAGAAATTAGCTTCACTTTCACTTGCAACTGCTTTAGCGAGTAACGTTTTACCTGTACCGGGTGGCCCGTGTAATATAACTCCCTTTGGGGGCTCAATACCTAAACGCTGAAAAACTTCAGGATGTCTTAATGGAAGTTCTACCATTTCACGAATCTTTTGGATTTCATCTTTCAATCCACCAATATCTTCATATGCAATTGATGGAATTCTATTATTTTCCTTCTGTGGTTCATTTTTAAGTTGTAATTGAGTATCAACATTAATTATACCGACACCACCAGGTTGAATTTGTGAAACTACAAGAGGAAAAGGATTACCGAAAATAGCAACATGAATTACATCACCTTTCATTATAGGTCTACCGACAAGTTTACTTTTAAGTAACCTGTCAAAACCTTGAGAAAATTGTGTAGGAGTACGTGGAGCTAAAACTAATTTTGTACAATCTTTAGTTTCCGCTTTACGTATGAAAACTCTATCACCAATTGAAACACCTGCATTTTGCCTTATACTACCATCCATGCGAATTAATCCATAACCTTCATCATTAGGATGAGCTTGTAAAACTCTTGCTGCAGTGGTTCTCTTGCCAATAACTTCAATCACTTCACTAGGTAAAACACTTAATTTTTCACGTGAAGAAGTATCCATTCTAATAATACCACGACCTACATCGTGTTGTAATGCTTCCGCAACCTTAAGTTCAATTTCATTTGTAGATGGCATAATAACACCTTATTTATTTTCCTTTTTATACAATTCAATTGATTCCAATACAATTTTCTTAGCTTCTTCGGAACCATACCAACCTTCAATAGTACTGAATTTCCCTTTCTCTAATTCTTTATACTGTTCAAAAAAATGACCAATTTCATTTCTTAACCCTTCAGGTATTTGCTCAAGTTCAGTTACACCTTCATAGTTTGGATCTTTAACTGCAACAGCTAAAATTTTATCATCCATACCGTTTTCATCACTCATTTTAAGTACGCCTATTGGTCTTACATTAATTACACAACCAGGGAAAGTATGGTGAGTAACCAATACCAAAACATCTAAAGGGTCACCATCATCACATAACGTGTGCGGAGTAAATCCATAATCTGCAGGGTAAACCATACTTGTATGTAATACTCTATCAAGAAACATGGAACCACTATCCTTATCTAATTCATATTTATTCCTTAAACCTTTTGCAATTTCAATAATTACATTAATTTGATTTGGTATTTCTTTTCCTATTTTTATTTTGGTTATTTCCATTCGCTCACCAGTTGTACAAACTAAATTAAGAAACTAAATTTAAAAACAATTACGCACATTCTTAAGTGTATGACAAATCACTTGGAAATAATCGGGCCCATTATGATTGGTCCGTCAAGTTCACACACTGTAGGTGCATTAAGATTAGCAAGGGCAGCATCACTTATAGTAAAAGATTTTGAAAGTGTTAAAATAACATTGTACGGTTCATTTGCAGAAACTGGTAAAGGACACGGAACAGATAAAGCAATTTTAGCAGGACTTTTAGGTTTAAATGTTGAAGATGAAAGAATAAAAAATATTGAAAAAATATTGAAAGAGAAAAAAGTAAAATGGAAATATACTTTCAAAAACGGAGAATTAAAACAAGGTATGCATCCCAACACAGTTAGGTTTCAATTTATTGATGGAAAGAAAATGGAAATTGAAGGTGCAAGTATTGGCGGTGGGGAAGTTAGATTAACAGAAATTGATGGAATTAAAGTTTCAATTTCACTTAAGAAACCTACAATGGTACTTAAACATAAAGGTGAAGCGGAAACGTTATCTAAAATAATGAATAAGATATTTGATTATGGTATAAACATATATACTGTTAAATCATGGATGGAAGATGAAAGGGGATTACCTGTTACAATAATTGAATTTGAACAAGCAATTACAAAAGATTTAGTTAACTCAATAAATAAAATGGAAGAGGTAACTTGGGCCAGATTTATTGAAACTGACTGGGTTGGATTTGCGTGAGGGATTTGAAATGGTATTTAAGGAATATACACAAAATGAATTAATCGGGTTAAATAAAAAAAGTTTAAGTGAAGGTTACTTACATAAAAAGTATAAAATGAAATATGAAGTTGACGATGCACTTGGACAAGTTGTTGAATACATTAAAGTATGGGAAAACTGTGCAGAGAATATGAAAAATAGTGACGAGAAAACACATAGTGGAATGATTGGTGGGGAAGCTAAAAAAGTTTACAATTCAAAAAAGTTTTTAGCTGGTGATTTGATTAAGAAAGCATGCTTTTACTCTTTGGCAGTATCACAATCAAATTCATTAATGGGTAAAATTGTTGCTGCACCAACTGCAGGTTCCTCTGGAGTAATCCCTGGTGTTGTAATGAGCATTAGGGAAACTTATGGAATGGATGATTTGAAAGTTGCTAAAAGTGTTTTTGCAGGAATAGCAATAGGTGAAATTATACATAAGAGAGCAAGCTTTGCAGGTTCTGAATTAGGATGTCAAGCAGAAATTGGAAGTGCAGCTGCTATGGGTGCAGCAATCGCTGTGGATTTAATGGGTGGTAGTTCAAGTGAAAGTGTGCAAGCAGCAACGTTAGCATTAAAGAACATGTTAGGATTAACATGTGACCCTGTTGCATGTTTAGTTGAAGTACCTTGCGTTAAAAGAAATTCAATAGGCGCGTCAATCTCATTAACTTCCGCATCATTGGCCATGTGTGGGATTGAAAGTAAAATACCATTCCATGAAGTTGTTGACACTATGCAAGAAACCGGCCGTAAGATGGATTTTACATTAAGGGAAACATCAAAAGGCGGTTTGGCAATGACACCAACAGGAATTAAAATAATGAAAAAAATTAAGAAAATTTAAAAGTAGGGAATTTAGAGGAGTAATCAATTACTTTTTCCTTTATTTGTTTCTCTCCTTTTCCCGTTATAACTTCATCAATGAACTCGGCAACTTCTTTCATGTTTTGTTCATTTAGGCCTCTCGTTGTAAGAGTTGGAGTACCTAATCTTATACCGGAAGTTATAAAAGGAGATTTATCATCGTAAGGAACAGTGTTTCTATTACATATAATATTAGATTGTTCAAGCCACGTTTGTGCTTCCTTCCCCGTTATTCCCTTGTTATGTAAATCAATCAAAATCAAATGCGTATCCGTTCCACCAGTTACCAAATTAAATTCTTTATTTTTCAATTCTTCGGCGAGAACGTGAGCATTTTTAATTACTTTTTGTGAATAGTTTTGGAATTCTTGAGTCATTGCTTCCTTGAAACAAACTGCTTTAGCTGCAATTGTATTTTCGTGCGGGCCACCTTGTAACCCTGGGAAAATTGCAGAATTAATTTTCTTTGTTAACTCTTCATTGTTCCAGATTATTGCACCGCCACGTGGACCGCGTAACGTTTTGTGAGTAGTGAATGTAACAACATCTGCATATTCAACTGGTGAAGGTAACGCTTTACCTGCAATTAAACCAGCAGTGTGCGCAACATCGCACATTAAGTATGCATCAACTGAATCTGCAATTTCTCTAAACCTTTTGAAATCAATTAAACGAGGGTACGCAGTGTAACCGCACTGAATCAATTTAGGTTTTTCAAGTTTAGCTGTTTTTTCGATTGCATCATAATCCAAATAACCATCCTTCTTAACTTGGTAATGTACTGGTTTGTACAATTTACCAGAGAAATTAACTGGAGACCCGTGAGTTAAATGGCCACCATGTGATAAATCAAGGCCCATGAATTTGTCATTATATTCCATTAAAGCAAAATAAACTGCCATATTGGCAGGGGAACCACTGTGCGGTTGAACGTTAGCGAATTTAGAACCAAATAGTTTACATACACGTTCAATTGCTACATTTTCAACTTCATCAATAACTTCATTACCAGCATAATATCTTTTTGAAGGGTATCCTTCTGCATATTTATTAGTTAGTGTTGAACCTAACGCTTCACGGACATCATCACTTACTATGTTTTCAGAAGCAATTAAACATAAACTTTCTTTTTGCCTTTTGTCTTCTCTTTCAATTAAATTTTTTACTTCTAAATCATTCATCTTTTACACCTTTCATACTTTCTATTTTCAACTCGCCTTTCAAACGGCCCAAATCAACATTATCAAAGTTACATTCAAGTGAACTCATTAATTCCTTTCCGTACTTTTCTAACATTATCAAATACATTTTTTGTACAATGTTTCTATAAGAGAAATGACCATGCGGTGAACTTCTTATTCTTATGAAATGATGTAATGCACGGTAATTCATTTCAACTAATATTCTTTTCCTGAACGCAAGTGGAACTAAATATTGTGCTTCGTAAGGCATTTTCTCATACATTTTTCTAAACAATTTATCTGCTTCTTGCATTGCGTGAATGTAATCTTTTAAACACCCAGAATTTTCAATATCAGGAGGAATTTCATAACCTAAAAATGTAGTTAATAATTGTTCACTTTGGGTCATAATCCTGTGCCTTTGTAAATCTCTATAACCACCATAATCCATAACAATTTCCCACTTTAAATTAATATTTTCAAATTCACGTGGCGGTAAATCATGTGAACTCATTCCCTTAACTGCTTCTTTAATCAAATTTAATTTTTCAGTTTCATTCATATTTTTAATTTTGTTAAGTGATTCATCATAACTTAAAAGAGAATTTTTGTGTATTAGAGCGCATGCTAAAACATTTTCAAAATCTTCCTTTGAAGGGGCACTTAACAATTTAACTTCATTGTTAGAATATTTAGAATTAGTTTCTGTGTTTATGAATAAACCTTTCTCAGTATAAGATAAATATTCAAGGGGTTCAGTATATTTGAGAAGTGAAGGTAAAACCTTTCTCCCTTCAACAACCATTTCATTTCCAATAGTTTTAATTTCACTTAATGGATGTGAATTCATTTTCCTAATTGCATGTGCAAGTTCACGGGCGTTAACTGTCCACCCAAAACTTGTCATTGTTGCCGCAGGTAAAATGTATCTAACCGCATCAAACCTTCTCGCACCGCATGCGCGAACCCATGCTTTTTCATTTGTTTCCTTATTATTTTCAGTTACTTTCATAACATGTTCAAGAACAGGTTCCTGTAACTTTTCATAAGTATCAAAAAGTAAATTAACAACTTTATCATAATCTTCAGAGAATTCTGAATTTGTAATTTCAATTGGTTTGTAAAAAGAATCGCGAGTGAATTTAACATATCTTGTAGATTTTTCAATAAAGGAACTTAAACGTGAAGTTTCAACATATTTAGTTGCTAAAATTGAAACGTTCTCAACACAAATACCCACACAAGCACCTTCAGCAACAGAAGAATGTCCGTAACCTAAAACCCATTTGTCCATGAATTTAATTGCTTTATTCAAAGCATGTTCCATTTCAATATTAGGTGTTTTATTTTCACTAAATATTTTCCTAACGTTTTCATATTCCTCTGGTGCTTCCTTTAACAAATTAATAAACCCTTCACGAACACCTTCAACGGAACGACTATACCTTGCTTGGAATAATGCCCAAACTTCCGGGTGTAAATTTCTTGCGAAAAAAACTTTCTTATCCACATTAGTGAAAAAATATTCAACAATTTTCAAATCAATTTCATCCATAATCAACACACTCTTTCTTTTTTTTCAGTATAAGATTTCCAAGTAAATTCAATCAACTCTTTATCTTCTTGAGTTAAATCTCTAATTTTTTTAGCGGGAACACCCATGTAAACACCACTTTCAATTATTTTGTTTGGCGGAATGAGTGCACCAGCACCTATGATTACATTATCTTCAATAACAGAACCATGAGATAAGATTGAACCCATTCCCACTAAAACATTATTACCTATTTTTTTACAATGAACAATTGCACCATGTGCTATGGAAACATTATTACCTATTTCAAATACCTTTAATTCACTATCATATTCATAATGTACAATTGCATTATCTTGAATGTTGCAATTGTTACCAAATTTAATAAGACATTTATCACCGCGTATAACTGCGCCAGGTAAAACTGTACAATTTTCACCAAACACCACATTACCTTCTATAACAGCATGACCGCTCACTTTCAAATTTGAATTTTGAATTTCTTTTGCCCATTCTTTATACTCATAATTAAAATCACCTTGTAATTTTGTAATGAATGGAGTATCGTAAGGATGAATTGATTTAATTAATTCAATCGCAAGATTTTCAAACTCGGGCAATGTTTTAACAAAAACACCACATTCATTCTCTTCAATTAAATTATCCTTCATAATGTACATTGAATCAATAGGGAGAATATTAATACAAACGGCCAACTTTTTTTCAAGTAACTGTTTACCTATCTCCCGGGCAGCAAGAGTATCTGTAACAGTGAAATATAACATTAAAGTACACCGCGTAATTTATCCCTTAACTCTTGTTGTTCATCTATCAATTCACAATATGTGAGTGAAGATGTTGCCATCATTGAAACATATTTTCCTTGTTTTGATTGAGGAACACCTTCAACTAATTTAGCAGAATATGCTAATGTTATTAAAATATCACCATTGTCCATATTATAAGAAGA
>CAYOAB010000036.1:0-7420 GCA_964401875.1 Microcaldota archaeon | reverse complement strand
ATTAAGTTTGAAAAACTTTATAAACTATTTTACATCTTTTATAGACTTATAAATCATTTCTTCGTCTATATCATCAATTCCCAGTAATGAATTAGCTTTATATATTATTTTCGCTGCTTTTCTATGTTCGATTTTACTAAATTTGATTATGTCCTTTAAATTCATTTTACCTATAAGTTCATAGAGCATAATACCATCCCTACCGAACTCTTCATACAATTCAAATGCTTCTTCTCCATACCTTTTCTTTATATCATTATTTGAAAGTGTTGCAAAAGTACATGCTCCCGCGTTACTTATTGAATATAATATCTCATCCAATTCATCTAAACTTATACCCAATTCTATAGCTAACCCTACAACGTCCTTTTTATCGTTCATATTGGTATTTATCCTTAACGATTTCCCACCAAACCTTGCCAACAACTTGGCTTCCAATGCCATTTTGTCCGGTAGTGATTGTTTTTTGAGTATAGGTACATCAATTGGTATCCTATCATCAATTATTATTTTTTTAGTAGAAGTGGTACTTGTTTCACTTATAGGTTCCATTTTCCTTTTAGTTTGTTCTTTTTTCTCTTTTACTTCCTCTTCACTAGGTTCTGATTTACTACCTGGATGTTCAAGTTTAATCATACCTTCTTTTTCCATAAATTCAAAAACTTTAATTATAGTATCCTCATTAACACCCACTTCTTTCATAATTTGTTCTGCATTCTTCCTTCCATCAATTAACCTATAAATTTTGACTCCCTTTTCCCCGAATTCTTCTTTCAATTTCCTTTCATAAATCTGAGTTTTAGTTTCCATTACTTGTTCTACTTCTTCATCCTCTTCATTATATATCTTAATATTTGTAAAATTATAATTTTCGTCCTCTTCACTTATTTCTTCTTCATCGTTTTCTTCATTTTCTTCTTCAATTAATTCATCTTTTTTAGATAACTTTTCACCACTTCTTTCAATCAAGTTTTCATCTTTTAAATATTCTATAATCTCTTTACCTTTTTCTTCATCAATTTTAGTCATCTGGAGAGCACTTTCAGGAGTAGTTTCAAATGTGAACATGGAATATAATTTCATACCTTCAGGTCCAAACTTTTCAAATATTTCTTTTTGTTTTTTATACTTTTCACTTAACTGTATATCTCTTGCTTTATAGTATACATTTTCTTCTTCTTCTATTTCTTCATCTTCCTCTTCTAGAATTTCTTCTTCAGGTTCCTCAACTTCCTCTTCTTTTTCTTCTTCACTTTCAGGAGTACCAAATTGTATATATCTTTCTTCCTCCTCAGGTTCTTCCTCAATTTCTTCCTCCTCTTTCTCAGGTTCACCTTCTTCAAAATCTTCTAATTTAAATTCTTCTTCCTCTTCTTCTTTCACTTGCTCAGGTTCCCTCTCATTTTCTTTTCTTGGTTTTTCTTCTTCTTCAAATTTAAATTCTTCTTCAGAATCAGTAGTTTCAAATGAGAAATCTTCTTCCTCTTTTTTTACTTCACTCTTTTTAACGGGTTCAACAACTTCTTTAGCAGGTTCTTCACCTAACTCCTTCTCAAAAAGATTAAATTCTTCATCATCAATATCCTCAACTTTAAATATAAATTCTTCTTCCTTTTCTTTATGTTCAATTGTTTTCTCTTGTATCTTTTTAATTTCAACATCTTTCTTTTCAATTTCCTTCTCAATAACTTCTTTATTTGTATCCTTTTCCTTTTCAAGTTTTTCTTTTAATTTCTCTTTTTCTTCTTCTTCCTTTTTCAATTTTTCTTCTAATTTCTTTCTTTGTTTTTCTTCCTTTTCAATTTTTTCATGCAACTTTTTCCTTTCCTCTTCAAGCTTTTCTCTCTCTTTCCCAATTTTTTCTTCCTCTTCTTTTCTAATTTTTTCTTCAATTGCACTTGTTTTTATTTTTTCTTCCTCTTCCCTCTTAGCCTTTTTACTATCTTCACTTTCCTTTTCAAAGATAATTTCATTTTCTTTCATGAAATTTAAGATTTCTTTTATTTTTGACTCGTCAAAATTAGTTTCATTTTTTATTTTAGGAATGGACGTTTCCCCTTTCCTTATAATTTCATATATCTTAATACCCTGTGAAGAATACTCTTTAAATATTATTTTTTGATGTTTAAATCTTAATAGTGAATCACTTGAAATTAATTTATACACTAATCCTTCAATATTTTCTTCAGGTTTTATATCTTCTTTTTCTAATTTTTCAACTTTATCTATGGCTCCTTCTGTATAAACCAATCCGATATTTTCCATAAAACTTATTATTTTATTAACTTTATCCTTATCCAATTTAGAGTTTTTAATTAAATCTTCAAATTCAAATTCTTTATTTTTATCGATAAGTATAAATACTTTTAATCCATCTCCTCCAAATTTTCTGCTAACTTCTAACTTCATTTTATACTTTGCTATTGGTTCTAAAGATTGGAGAAGTATTTTCTTAACCATTAAATATCACGTTTCCTTCAATATGAATTTAATACCATAATTTATATATTTATTCATTGAACATGTCTATTTAGAACGTAATATTTAAATAAAAATTGTTCTAATTATTACTGTGACATATGTAGATGAATTAATTAGCACTGGTGTTGATCAACTTATTAATGTAGTTTTCAACAAAAAGAGAGTAAAGCTTGAAGATGTAGCGAATGAATTGGGCATCTCACAATCAGTAATACAAGAATGGGTAAAAATATTGGAAGATCAAGGTTTAATTCGCATGGAATTTTCATTCACAACTCCTTACTTGGTATGGGCAGGACAAGATTTCAAGGAACCTGAAAACATAAAACATGTTAAAAGTGATAGGGATTCACTTGCTGATGAAGTAGAAGGTTTCGTTAATAAGATAACAGGTGAACTTAAAAGTGTTAAAGAAAACAAAAAGAAATTAAAAGGAGTTTTAGATGAAATTTCAAAATTTGATTCTAACGTTACGAAGGCATCTAAGGATTTATCTTCAATAAGGAAGAATGTTTCCACAAACGCTGAGTCCATAAGAACTTTAATTGATTTGGTTGATAAGGAATCAAAAGAGTTTGATAAAAAGTATAAATCCTATAAAGAAAAATTATCTTCCTCCTCAAGTTCTTTTAAGGATGATTCTTCAAAGGTAACTGAATTGATAAAAGGTTACGAAATTAACAAATCTAAAATTGATGGTCTTCTATTGAATTTAAATAAGCAACATGAGGAGCTAACTTCACATATAACCGAATTAACTAAAATGTCTAATCTAATTGAAGATAAAATCAAAACCTATAAAGATTTTGATGGTACTTTCAATGAAGAATTTATAAAAAAGTTCAATTCTGATTTTAACAAGATAGGTAAAGAATACGAACTTGTTAAGACGGGAACCAATGAGAGGTTGGAAGAGATGAAGGTGGCTTTAAAATCCATTGAAGATTTTACTTTAACTATTGATGACCTTGAATTGAAATTGAGTGATGATACTGTTTCAAAGAGGTATTCTGAAGTAAGTAACCTTCTTGACATGTTAAATGGTATTGAGAAAGAAGAGGAACAGATAAATAAAAAAATGGACGTTCTCTTATCACAATTAAAGAGTTTGAAAATTGAAATCTCTCCTCTTACAAATGATAAGGCAGCAAAAATTGTTCGTGATGGTAAAAATAAAATTAAATCTACTAAGAGGGAATATACTGCAGTAGAACAAAAGAAAAAGGAATTGCTTGATCTTGTTAAGAAGATTAAAGATGATAAATGATGGTGTTTATATGGATGATAATTTAATTGAAAGTTATAGGTTACATTTGGAGGGTATGGTTTTAGATGTTCAAATTGTAAAGGTACCTGAACAATATGTTCCTAAATATTCTATCAAAATTCCCGGTTTAGCTGAAGGTACAAAAATTATTCTTGATACTAAAATTAAAGGTGAACTTGTAGGTGAAGTTAACGTTGATATTGCTGATTTGATTGATGCTCGTAAATCCGTCATGGTAAAAAAATCTTTTGTTGATAAAGCATCAAAAATACTTCTAAGACATTTTCCCTCGTTAAAACAGGAGAGTTTAAACGTTCTTTCTGCTTACTTGATGCAGTACACTTTAGGTTTAGGGGACCTTGAACCTTTCTTGCACGATGAAAAGTTAGAAGAAATTGTTGTTAATGGTTCAAATTCAAGTGTATGGGTATATCATAAAGATCATGGTTGGTGTACAACTAATGTTCGTATTGGTGATGAAAAGGCAATTGGTGATTATGCTTCCGCAATAGGTAGAAGGGTGGGCAGGCAAATTAATCTTTTGAATCCTTTAATGGACGCTCGTTTAGTTACCGGTGACCGTGTTAATTCTACTTTATTTCCTATTTCAACTAATGGTAACACAATTACTATTCGTAAATTCTCAAGAAATCCTTGGACTCCTCCACGTTTCATACAATCAGGAACTATTTCTGCAGAGGTTATGGCGCTTTTGTGGTTAGGTATAAGTAATGAAATGTCAATTCTTGTTTCAGGTGGTACTGGTTCAGGTAAAACATCGTTTTTGAACGGGTTATCAAATTTATTTCCGCCAAGTCAAAGGGTAATAAGTATTGAAGATACTCGTGAAATTAATCTTCCTTCATTTTTACAATGGGTACCACTTTCTACACGTTTGGCAAACCCAGAAGGTAAAGGGCAAGTTGAAATGCTTGATTTGCTTGTAAATTCTTTGAGGATGAGACCGGATAGAATTGTTGTGGGAGAAGTTAGGAGGAAACGTGAAGCTGAAATTTTATTTGAAGCTATGCACACAGGACATTCCGTTTATGCAACTTTACATGCAGATAACACTGACCAAACAATTTCACGTATGATTAATCCGCCCATTGACATCAAACAATCTGTAATAGGCGCATTAGATTTAATTGTAGTGCAGTACAGGAACAGAAGAACTGGTGTTAGGAAAACTTTTGAGGTTGCTGAAGTTGATGAAGAAGGTAACGCTAAAGTGATTTACAGGTGGAATCCTAAAACAGATAAACTTGAAAAGATTAACGAGCTTGACGCGTTAGGTAAAAAGTTAGCTCTTTATACAGGTATGAGTGTTAAAGAGATAAATAAAGATATTGCTGAACGTGCCAAGATTTTAACTGCTATGGCCGATGCTGAAATCTATGATATTGAAAAGGTAGGAAGAGTGGTAGCAGAGTTTTATAAAGATAGAGATAAAGTTATTGAATTTGTAAACAATGGAGGAGATTTAAATGAACTCGTTTGATGAATTAAGAAATTTAGTTTATGATATGGAAAAGAAAGCTAAACCCATAAAATTTTCTCCTTCAATTTCAAATTCATATAGTATAATTGAAATAAAACATCTTTCTTTTGACCATATTGTCAATGAACTTGACAAATTATATAAGATTAGGGATGCTAAGAAAATCTTTAACAAATAAAAACCTTTACTTTTCTAATTCTCCTATGACTTTAAGTTCAGATATTACAGGATTCTATAAATTATCTCCAAAGGAACGTTTAAGTAAAGTGAGTGAACTGGTAAATTTAAATTCAGAAGATGAGCGATTAATTTCAAATGGCGGTTTAACTTTAGAGGAAGCGGATGCCATGCGTGAAAATGTTATTGGATTATATTCTCTTCCGTTAAGTGTTGCAACAAATTTTACTATTAATAATAAAGATTATTTAATACCCATGGTAGGTGAGGAACCAAGTGTAGTTGCCGGTGCGTCAAAGGCCGCTAAAATTGCAAGAGGGTTCGGCGGGTTTAAGGCACATTCAACTGAACCCATTATGATTGGTGAAATTCACATTGTTAATCCAGATGATGATGCGGTTGAGGTTATTGAGGCCAACAATGTTGAGTTGGTTAAAGAGATAAATGATATGTTCCCTTCCATGGTTTCCCGTGGTGGTGGTGCCCGTGAAGTGTGGGCACGTAACTTTACAAGTGGAAGAGGTAAATCTGTTGTTGTATATTTCTCTATTGATGTCCGTGATGCCATGGGTGCAAATACAATCAATAAAGCAGCAGAACAAATTGCTCCCAGAATCATTGAATTAATAGGTGGGTACATTAACATGCGCATACTAACCAACCTTTCAATTAAGAGAATTACACGGGCAAGTGCAGTTTTAAGTGTTGATAAAGAATTAAATGAACGTATAATTGACGGTAACATTTTTGCCATGCATGACATTTTCCGTGCGGTAACGCATAACAAAGGTATAATGAATGGTATAACTTCCCTTGCTTTAGCTACGGGGAATGATACACGTGCCACTGAAGCTGCAATACACGGGTACGCTTCATACAGTTCATTTTACAGGCCTTTAACATCTTATTATGTTGAAGATAATAAGTTGGTAGGGGAAATTGAAGTGCCTCTCTCACTTGGTATTGTGGGTAGTGGTACAAATCATAAAATAGCTAACTTATGTATAAATAAAATATTACAGGTTAAAAGTTCTCCTGAACTTTGTAACATTGCTGCCTCTTTAGGTTTAGCACAAAATTTTGCTGCAATGAATGCTCTTACAAAGGAAGGTATAAACAAGGGGCACATGAGGTTACATTCTAAAACTCTTGCCTTAATGAATGGTGCAACGCCCGAGCAGGCAAGTAAAATATACGAACATTTTAAAGATAGAGAGAATGAAATAAGTATGAGTGAAGTTAAAAGATTATTGGAGGAGTTGAAAAGTGGAAAAGATTTGTCCTAAATGTGGTGCGTCAAGTAATGATGTTACGTTTAATGGTAGTTTTTGTTCTAATTGTTATTTGAACGCAAACAAACCTTCCGAGTTACCTCCAAAACTTACTATTTATAAGTGTAGGGAATGTGGTGCAGAGAGGTTTAGAAAATGGGATGAGGAATCTCTTGAATCTTCAATTTTTTCTGCATTAAAGGATAAGAAGTTAGGATATCCGGAAATTGAAATTCTTGAACGTGAAGTTAAGGTTAAATATGAGAAATATGCAGAGGAAATATCCATTAAACTTATAAGAAAGGAAAGTATTTGTGATAATTGTATGAAGAGAAATTCTAATTATTATGAAGCAATCATACAAATACGTGGTGATGAGTATACCTCTAACACGGAATTCATAAATGGTATGATAAATGCCTTAGAAAAGGCCTCTTTTATATCTAATATTGTTCATTTAAAGGAAGGTATTGATTTATATGTTGGAGATAAGATGGTGGCGCGTTCTGTCATTTCTTCAATGAGGTTAAGGGCCAAAGTAACTTACAAGTTGTATAGTGAATCAAAGGACGGGCAACGTATTTACAGAACAACATTCCTAATTAGAAAAGATAAAGTTGAAAAAAATGATTCCGATTAGGTCATGGGATCATTAGGGGGTTAAGGGGGAGTATCCCCCTTCCCGTGGCGTCGCGGCGGAACCTTCCAAAACGAAGTTTTGGA
>CAYOAB010000035.1:0-7633 GCA_964401875.1 Microcaldota archaeon | reverse complement strand
AAAGTACCATTAATTGATTGACCTGTTTTAAATGATGATTTATTTAATTTTATTTCAAGTTCCCCATACTCAGATTTAGGTTTCTCAACCTTTTCAGGAACCTTTTCTACAGGTTTCTCTGCACTTCTAACCTTTGGGGCATTCTCATCATCATCTCCAATGATGTAATCATAGATCTTAGCTGGTCCTGTATCTATTTCCACATTTTGAACACGAGGCATAGGTTTAGGATTAAATATACTTTCTCCACTCATAAATTCCACTCCATATAAAAATATACAAAAAAGATTAAAAAGATTATTTTGTATCTTTCATTATTTTTTTTACTATAAAGAATATAACCAATGCCATTATCAAGAAGTTAATTAAAGCTGCTAAGAATGGCCCAATACCTAAAATCACTGGTCCTAACACCAAAGTAGCTGTTTGCCATGTTCCTGAGGGCATAATGGGGGCTATTAAAGGCATAATTATATCATTAACGAGTGATTTAACTAAATCGTTAACAGCTAATCCCATAACGAATGCAACTGCAAGGCCTACAACCTTGTATTCCTTTATAAAATCTTTAAATTCGGTAATTATGCTCATATATAAAGATATATACAAAAGTTTATAAATAGAGAACTTCTAATTTAATAAGTGGAGTAATCCACAAAAAATATAAAACGAGATGTAAATAAATGGATAGAGATAGAAAAGGCGGCTTCGGTGGCCGTGGAAGACCAGGATTCGATCCTGATAGGCCTATGTTTGATGCAAAATGTTCAGACTGTGGTGTAGATTGTAAGGTTCCTTTCGAGCCAACACAAGGTAAACCAGTATATTGTAAAGATTGTTATAGAAAACATAAACCAAGATACTAAATATTAGTATTTTAGGTAGAAACAGAATAACTTAAATTTATAATCGAATTTTCTTTTTTATAATTTTCATTTATTTTAATTGACTTATCTGAATTCAAATTTCTTTCAAACTGAAGAATGGAAATGTTATGTGAATCAAAAATTTCCCCTTTCAAAATAATCTTATTATTAATATCTGGTAAAATTACATTTCTCCTTAAATCAATTAAACTATCTGATGAACTAATTAACATATCATACAAATTCATTTTACCTAAACTTGTATCACACCACATAAACAACCTATATTTTTCATTTTTATTATTTAAATTAAGGTGCATATTCTCTAACCTTAAATGCTTAACGGGAACTTTTATTAAATCATATCCGTATGAAAGTTTATACATAACGTCATTATATTCAAAAAGAGTTTCAAAGATTTTACAACTAATTTTCACAGGACTAAAAAAAGTACTTGAAAACACATCCCCGTTATTTTTAGAATTTGAAAAAATCAAAGTTAAATTATCATAAGTTGAAGGGAAATATTCACTTAATGGAAATAAAAAATCACTTCCCCCAAATTCTTTAATTTGATTACTAAACTTGAAATCTGTGTAAATAGAATTATTTGTTTTAATTATACCTGATGAAATTATTGTGTTTACAGGACCATGTTTTAATCTGATATTGTAATCTAAAATGTCCCTAGTAACAAAATCATCATGTATTCCTTTAAGTTTAATTACTCCGAATAATTTTTGTTCAACCATACTTATACAATTTTATTAATTAAATAATATAAAGAATGTGTTTAAATAATTAAAACCCCTTAATATATATTGTGAAAATTAGTCCAATTGTCAAAACATTACTTATAATTGATCTGTTATGGGCAGTTGCAGTACTATTTGGAGGTTCATTACTTGATTTTTACCTTTACGAATCAGGTATAACTTTTTTTGATTTAATAATAGCAAATACAATAGGTTACGTTTCACCTTTAGTTTTAATCATTATGTTAAATCAAAAGAAAACAAGAATTCAAGACCTTATGATATTTGGTATGGTTATTACTGTAATAGCTTATTTGATTTTTGCACTTTTCCCCATAACATTATTACTTGTTTATATAGCAATGTTTATGATAGGATTTAATTCGTTCTTATATTTCACACAATTCAATATACTTTACTTTCAAGAGAGTAAAGACCATGAAGGTTTTTTCAGTTCAGTTTACTTTTCAATGGGAACTATTGTTGAACTTTTAATTCCTATAATTGTAGGTTATATCGCTTATGTTTACGGATTCTTTTACGTGTTCTTGATAACAGTTATTCTCTTATTATTCTCTATTAATTTCATATTAAAACTTGAGAAAAAAGAATTCAAATATGATTTAATGAAATGCTTATACGAAAAGAAAGGATTCAAAATGATTACTTTTATTTTAGGAATATATGAAGGTTGTTGTGGTTTAATTGTAGTTTTATTATCCCTAACATATTTCACAGAACCTATTGAACTGGGTATTTTCTTGTCATTCACTACACTCGTTTCAGTTGTAGTATCACTAATTGTTGGACATTTTTCTGATTTAAGTAGAAAGAGGTTTAAATACATAAGATATTTTGGGATAGGTCTTGCAATAACTAATCTTCTGGCTTTCTTCTCTTCAAATGTATTTTTATTTTACATTTTCATGAGTTTACGTAATGTATTTGCGAGTTTATTTTACCCTTTCACAACAGCAATATTTGCCGATTCAAAAAGGAACATGAAAAAAATAATGATTGGAAGGGAATTTGTACTCAATGCAGGTAGAGTTTTAGGTGCATTTTTAACACTTTTAATTTATCAAATTGGAGATTTAAGAATAGGATTTTTATTTGGTTCAATTTTTATTTTGTTGTATGTTTATTATGCTAATAAAAATAAACTTGTTATTAAAAAAGGGTGGGAAACTTTACAAGAACCACCTGAAAATTTAGTTAATTAGCTTTTTAATTTTCTTGTTTTATATTAATGTATGTTAAATATAGGAACTGCAGGAACACCTCATAGCACACCTAAATCTAAAAATGGTACTATTGCAGGAATTGAAAGAGTAAGGGAATTGGGATTAGATGTAATGGAACTTGAATTTGTTCGTGGTGTTTACATAAATAATGAAGATAAAGCAAGGGAAGTTAAAGAAGCAGCAATAAAAAATAATGTAAAATTAAGTGTACATGCACCTTATTTTATAAATTTAAATTCACAGGAGAAAAATGTAATTAAACAAAGTATTGAAAGGATTATGCAAAGTGCAGAAGCAGGACATTTGTGTGGTGCTCAAAATATAGTTATACACTCAGCATTTTATGGTAAAGGTGAGCATGATACGGCCTATGAAATAGTTAAAAATAATTTTGAATTGATGAGTGATGAGATTGATAATTTAGGTTATAACGTGATATTGAGACCGGAACTTATGGGTAAACATTCACAATTTGGTTCACTTGATGAATTAATTCAATTGAGTAATGATGTTAAACATGTTTTGCCTTGCATAGATTTTGGACATTTCATTGCAAGGTACGGGGAAAAAAGTAATAACTATGAAAGTTTTTGTAACGTTCTTGAAAGAATGAAAGAAATTAAAAAAGAAAATGTTTTGAAGAACATGCACATACACTTTTCAGATATAGAATTTACTGATAAAGGTGAAAGAAAACATTTAGTTTTTGATGAAGGTACACTTAAATGGAAAGATATGGTTAAGGCATGGAAAAAATATGAAATAGAAGGAACGGCAATTTGTGAATCGCCTAATATTGAGGAAGATGCACTTAAAGCTAAGAAGGAATATTTAAATTAATTCTCACTTAAATATTTTTTTCTTGTCCATTAACTAATAATGGTAATGACAATTTAAATTATGAAGGGAATAATTGGAGTGATGAAATAGCTAAATTTGGAGAGCCTACTTATGAAACAATAGAAAAAGGAGGGTATACAATATTACCATTTCCAGGTTTGATATACAATGGAATAAGTGATGGTTATAAACAATTCGTATCCACCCAAGAGGATTATACATTTGCTATTTATGCTGATGAATATGTTATGGAAACATCATATAGTTTTGAGGAATTAGAAAATCATTATGAAGAACTTTACTCTGTTCAATGTAATGAATTCAATAGTGATAACTGGTTAACTAAATCAAGAAATTTTGAATGTGATTATTATGATTACAGTATTGATGCAGATTATAAAATAGTTGTTTTCTATAGAAATAATCAATATGTTTCAACAAATATAGGTGTTTGGGGAACTACAATAGGAACATACGAATACATTTTTGATGAATTTAACCAAAAAGCAGTTAAATGGAATTAACTTATATTATTTCTTTCCTATTTTTATTTATGAATAAAATATATACAAGAATTTTCATTCTATTCTTATTTTCCGGTTTAATATATTCGGCACAACAAGTGGGTAAAATTGAAATGGAAAATAATGAAAATAAAATGATGAATGAATCCCTTGGACAACAAATCAATGAACAGGAGCAAGTTCAAGAACAATTAGGTAATCAAACGCAAGAACAAACTGGTGAACAAATTCAAGAACAAGAACAAGAGCAAACACAAAATAAAAATGGAGAACAAAATCAATCACAACAAAAGGAAATGGTTAAGGAACAAGTTAAAGTTATGAAGAAAGATGGTAATTGTACACAATTCCAAGCAGGTAACGTAACAGCAAACACTCAAATGAACATGGTTCAAGAGGAAAATAAAATTAAAGTTCAATTGAGTAATGGTAAAAATGCAGAAGTTAAAATCATGCCTGATGTTGCTTCAGAAACTGCAATGGAAAGATTAAGAATAAAGGTTTGTTCTGAAGAAAATAATTGTACAATTGAACTTAAAGAAACAGGACAGGGAGAACAAGTTCAAGCAATGTATGAAGTTAAAGCTGAAAAGAAAGTCAAATTGTTTGGTTTCTTAGACACAAAAATGCAAGTTAAAGCGCAAGTAAGTGCCGAGAATGGTGAAGTTATAAGAGAAGAAAGACCATGGTGGGCATTCCTTGCTATTGAAGAAAACAAATAATCTCTTTATTAATTTTTTTATTTTAATTTCTCTTAATGATAAACAATTTTTTTAATCTTATCGGGTTTAATGATCCTTTCGTTCATATAATTCATGAAAAACATGGAATCTTTTCCGCAAAATTATGGAACATATCTAACATTGCTTTTAGAATTTCATTATTCAATTTGATTATTGGTGGAATTATATTATTGTATTATTTATTCTCAATTAATGAGATAATATTACATATAGGGATTATATTCTTATTTATAGCACAATTCTTATTTTGGATTGGACAATTGGCCATTATAATATACCAAATATTAAGAAAGGATTACTTGTGGGCCGTTGGAAGTTTTTTCTTTTTTGTGTTTATATTCCTTTACAAGTTTCTTAAAAAAAGGGAATTATAAATTCTTTTCATATTCTTTTATATCTTCTATATATTGTTCTTTTTCCTCTCCTTTAGGCCACCATTCCCTTGGACATATTCTTGATTTAGTTTCAGCTAATTCATTTTTTTCATTTAACTTAAATGGATAAGTCCTACATAAAAGTGGCCTGAAAGGATGGATGTTACACTTCTTTTCCTTTTCATTATAGAAAATACATACGTGTTCATTATCTAAATAAACATCAGGATTAGATTTCCATTGTAATATTCTTAACATTTTCTTTCCATTAATTAGAACGGCCTTTTCCTTTCTTTCACGTGATTCAAAATCTGGAATATATTGCACAAAATTATCTTCTGAAAGGCCAGTATTATCACATATTAATTTAATATCATGTTCACTTACACAAACTCCAAAGGAAATACAACATTTACCACAATTTAAACAGCTCATTCAATCACACATTCAACTTCATAATCTTCGTATATTAATTTAATTGTGTCAAGAAAGGAGTAATCCAAATCTTTTGAAATATTATTAATTTTCAAAACACATTTATTTTCATCACAATTAATTTTTTCCACAGTTACAAAAAATTCTGTTTTTTCGAATAATATTTCAACATTAGATAAATCTTTTGAAATATTGAATTTCTCATTTTCCTCATTTAAAACACAACTAATTTGATCTTTTGCAAATATTTCATTAAATAAAAATTTATTTAGAATTAAATCATCTTCTCTAGAAATAGTTGTTTCATTAGCAAAACCTGTTTCATTGATATTTATATTAATTTTAGGATTAAAGCTAAAATCAACACAACCAAACAAGAACACAAACATAAATAATATTAATACAATGTCTTTTTTCATAAAATCACCAGATTAACAAAAAGCATACCCCAACATACTTCTTTCAAAAAAAGCATGATGTGTGCTATTCACATAAATATTATTTTCAAATTCACTTTCTCTAAATTCCTTTGCCCAAATCTCTGTATTTAAAACAAAATTATTATTGAAAAATAAACTATTTTGATTTGGTGGACAAAGAGTAGTTAATTCAAAGGAATTGAACTTAAAATAATTATTTTTAAAATTTGTTTCAGTTATATAACGTATTAAAAAAGATCTAAGAATTATAACATTATTACTAAATTCAGATTTTTCAATTTGTTCGATTGAAGAAATTGGAACATTTTCATCTGTAATGTAGTATTTATTTAAACTAAATGTTAAATTTCTAATTTGCCCTATTTCTAGTGAAGAATTAATGAATCTATTATTAATTATATTTGAATCTTTGAAATGATTTAAGTTAAAACTCGTTTCTAAAAAACTATTATTAATTATGTTTATGTCACTAAAACCAAAATCCTTTAATCTTATATATGGTGTCCTGAAATAAGTTGGTAAAGAACCTCTAACCCTACAACCTTCAAAAACACAATTTTTAATTGTAACGTTATTCAAAATATGATTATTAGGTTCACCATACATTACAATACATAAATTATCTCCCTTCAATATAGCACCATTACAATTAATAGTTAGATTATCTGTTTCAACATACATAACTTTTTTATTAAAATCATATTCCTTAGGACATAATGTTATTGATTCATTAATTATAGTATAATTTATTCTTCCATCGAAATAAGTGGGGTGCCCAGAATACGATTCATGATATTCTAAATCAAATAAATCAACACATTCAGCATTAATCATAGAACTAAATATAAAAAGTATTACATAAGAATAAATAAAATATCTCTTCATGTTATAAATATAACAAAAATAATTATAAATTATAATCTCCTTACAATTCTTTTCGGCCGATTTTCAGGAAGATTAATTATATCATTTCCATTAACAACAATTTTCTCATTATTTTCTGGTATTGTGAATTGAAATTTTGTATTCTTTTTAGGTATATTCTTAACACCTTTTTCTGTATCTAAAATTATAGTGTTTAATGTTTCGTCAATAACAATACCTTTAATTCCATTTAAAAAAATAGAAAGAGAAGATACAACCTCACAGGGGAGGCCAATAAATTCATGTATCAAAATATTTTCTTTATTTCTCATCTTAAGTTAAGGTTTTCTTCTTTATAACCGAGTTTAAGAAGCGCTTCCTTAACACGTGCCTTGTGATTACCTTGAAGTAAAATAATACCATCCTTCCCAGTTCCACCTGTTGATAACATATGTTTCAAATCTTTTGCAACCCTACCTATCTGTTTATCATCTAAACCTTCAATAATGGTTACAACTTTTCCAAACCTTTTCTTATCAACATATATA
>CAYOAB010000034.1:0-7750 GCA_964401875.1 Microcaldota archaeon | reverse complement strand
CATTTATTGTCTTCCTATTCAGAAGTATTTGAAAATGATAAAATCATAGCCGCCACAGGTCCCATTTTCCCTAAAGAAAATTTAAGAAGTGTAGAAGGTAAATTCTTAGAAATTGGCACAAAACTTTATACTGAGAGTTGGATGAAATTTTTAATTAAAATAGGTAAACCCACATTTATAGGTTCAAATTGTGCTTTCAAGAAGGATAAATTCTTTGAAGTGGGTGGATTTAAGGAAGATTTGAAAACTTTTGAAGACGGAGATTTAAGTATGCGTTTAAATGGCAGTGGGGATTTTGCGTTCCATAATGAAGCAAAAGTATTTACAAGTATAAGAAGATTAAAAAAGTGGGGATACTTAAAGTTTATAAAATTTCATACCACTAACACTATCAAATATATTTTCTTTAATAAACCTCATGAAGATTATGAGGAAGTTAGGTAATATATTATATAGTCCCATCGTCTAGTGGTCAAGGATGACAGACTTTGGAATGACCCTTTTTCGGTTGCCGAATAGTTTAGGCATCTCCTAAAAAGGGCCCAACCCAAAAAAGGTTTTCATTAGGAAATCTGTAGACCGCGGTTCAAATATACTGCGGAGGGGATGTTTCCCCTCCCCGAGTATCTGCTCATTCGGCAAAGCCGAATGGCATGCTCATTTGCTTATAGCAAATGGACACACCATCCACTTCGTGGATAAGTGTGCCACAAACGTTTGCGTTTGTGAGCATCTGCCCCTCCCCTCGTGCAGTGGCAGAAGAATACCCCTCTGAAAATCCGCGTGGGACTATACTTTTTTTTAATTTTAAAAAATCGAATAATTAATAAATATTTAATGAGAGATTCTTTTATGAAAGAAGGATCCATAGATTACATGAGTCAAAAGGCCTTTTCTGAGGGTTATATGTTTAAACCTGTTAATGTTTATGGTCCTGAGGATAGACAACGAATTGAAAATAATATAAGTAAAATGTTCAGCGATCAAATTATGAATGATATTATGTTATATAATATTGTTGATCGTTTAACTTATGTAAGAGATTACAATGTGCGTAAAAGTATTAATTTTATGATGACTGTGAAAGATAAAAAAGGTGAAACAATCGCTTTTACAGAAATGGTATATTCAAAAAATTCTGAGATGTTATATGTTAAAAAGTTCAAAATTGATGAAGGACACAATGAAAAAGAAGTTTTATCTCTTGCCATAAAAGGTGCAAAAGATCATTTAAACGATTTTGGTATGAAGTTTAATACTATAATTACGTCTCCACAAGTGGGCGGAAGTAAAAAAGATTTAGAAGTTATGATAGATTTGGGAATGAAGTTCATGGCATTTACTCCCAAAACAGATTACGGTGAATTGAATCAAGCAACGGAAAACATTCCAAGCGAAGAAAATGAAATTGTTTTATTTCCCTTTAAGGAACAAATTGAAAAAATCAATCCTTCAAATATAATTTCAAGCAATAAAAAATGTAAAGGTGAAAAGAAAATTGAGAAAACAAAAAAAGAAAAATTATGGGATGATAAAAGTAAAAAGTTAGAATTGGAAAATGAAATACTTAAAGAAATGCATGTTCTTTTAATTAAGAAGTATGGTAATCAAAAAGCAGATATTTCTGAGAAGAAGTTTAGAGTTTTCTTAGAGGATGTAAAGGAAGAAGAAGTTGAACTTTCATTTTTATTTCAGTTGTTCAAAAAGGAAAAAGATGTTAAAGTAACTATTAGGAAAATGGATGAGATTGAAAAACTATTATTACTATTTAAAAATTGGGAAGATAAACATAAAGAAAATGAAGAACCTTCCGTTCAAGGAGGTAAAAATATAGATAAAGGTATTTTACAATTAATAAAAAACCTTAATAAAGGGATAAGATAAGTGCGATTCTTTCAAATGGTATTTTTGTTCCATCTATAGGCGAACCTCCACTTTTTTCACTCCCATTCCAGCTATCAATTTGATTAACATTTGCAGCGGTTTTTCTGTACTTATTTTCCTCATCATTTAATGTTTTGTATAGTCCAGATTTAATTTTACCATTAACTGCCCTTAAAATAACTCTTTCACCTTTGAGGAAAATAAACATTTTTTCATTCGCATTTGCTGCGAGTGCAAGTGAATGTGAATCTATATATTCTTCTTCTGCAATTTTAACAAAAACATATCCTTTATCATTCAATTTATTAACAATTGTTTTGTTTGAAACTAACTCATCAATAGTATTTTCTTTTGCCATTTTTCTAATTTTACTTGCTTCTGTAATAATTTTATCTGTGTATTTTGCAATATAAGTTTCATGCTCTCCACTTATGTTATTTAAAATATTAGTTATTCCTGTATGAATTTTTGCAATGTGTTTCTCAACATCATCTTTACTCATTTCATGAACATTAACTTTTGAAATTTCCGGGTCATATAATTGTGATGCTACAAATGTGCTAATTGAGAATGCTTGGTGGTTTGAACTATTAATTTTATTATCCATTTTTGATGCTTCAATCAACGTTCTTTCTTGTTCTTTTGAGAGGTTATTTTTAGTTACATATTGTGCTATAACTGTGTCTGCATTGTAATAAGAAGGGTTTACATTAACTTTATTTTTACTTGACTTCATAAAATTTATTGTCATTTCCGTGTGTGTTGAACCTTTTTTAAGTTCAGCATTAACAATATTCCTTAAGCTTTTACCGGGCATGTTATTCTTTATAGGAATCATTTCACCCTTGAATTCTTCTTCTTTAATTTTGCGCACCATAATCTCCCACCTATTAAAGAACAATTCACAAATTAATTATATAAAGGTTTTGCATAATTACATTCTGTTTTTAGTATACACTCATTACATAAGGGATTTTTAGGTTTACATATTGTTTGCCCGTATGCAACAAATATTTTATTTATTTCCCCTTTATTTTTCTTTATATTTTCATTAAGAATTGCACTTGTTTTTTCAGGATATTTTGTATTTACAATACCTATCCTGTTGAATATTTTATGGACGTGTGTGTCCACACCTATAATTTCTTTACCATAAATTCTTTGTATTACTATATTTGCTGTTTTTATTCCAATTCCAGGAAACTTTTGTAATTCTTCTGAAGTTTTTGGTATTTTTGAATTGTATTTTTCTATTAATATTTTACTGATTTCTTTACAATATTTAGCCTTATTTTTATAGAACCCTACACCGTAAATTAATTTTTCAATTTCATTTAATTTCATTTTCACTAAATCTTCTGGCCCTTGAACTCTTCCAAATAGATTATTCATAGCTTTTATAGTCATTTCATCTTTAGTTCTCGCTGAAAGCATAGTTCCTATTAATATTTCAAAAGGAGTATGTGTTTTATTTTCAAAAGTATAAACTGGAGCATTCCTTTTACGAGAGAGTTTTTCCATTTTAATGAACTTTCTTGAGATTTTTAAAAATTTGTCATTGTCAAATAATAAAGTCATTAAGAAACAATTAATGTTGTTAAGTTTTATATACTTTACTACAATAAATTTATTCATAGATTTATGCATCGTGCATGTTTTTTTTATTTAAATAAAATAACAGATTTCGGTCATGGGCTCATTGGGAGCACGAGGGTGAAACCCTCGTACCGGGGTTTGAAGGGGGTGGAACCCCCTCATGCAGGGGTGGCGGAGCTGGTCAAACGCGCAGGACTTAAGAACTGCAATGCAGTATTTAAGTATTGATCCCATTTTATGGGAGATGATATTAAGAAATCCTGTGACCTAGCGTCTACGAGGGTTCGAATCCCTTCCCCTGCACTGCAACGTTCCGCCGTTGCATCACGGGAAGGGGGCTCTGCCCCCTTAACCCCCGCTGACCCCATGACCGTTTTTTAATTAAATATTTATACGAGGGTTCGAATTCTGGTTTTTTGCGAGGAACGAGCAAAAAGAAGATGTCCGTAAATGCGAAGCATTTGCGAGAACCCTTCCCCTGCACTGACCTTTTTTCGGGTTGCCTAAAAAAGGCTCAACCCAAAAAAACACTAATGACCCCATGACCTGATTTTAATTTAATATTAATATAAAGGTTCGAATAGTTTTTTTGCGAGGAAATTATCGGATTTAGAAAAATGTATTTTTTTTAAATGTTATACTCCAAATAGTTATTATGAGTGAACAAACAAAATCTCGTAAGGGGGATCATATACGTATTGCTCTCGAAGAAGATGTAGATTATGCTTACAACTTTTTTGATGATATTACTTTTATACATGACGCATTAACAAACTTGAATTATAACGATTTAAAATTGGAAACGAAATTCATTAACCATGAATTGAAAGTTCCTTTAATGATAACTGCAATTACAGGTGGTTATCCTGAAGGTGGTAAAATAAATAAAGCGTTAGCTTCCGCTTGTGAAAAGTATGGCATGGCTTTCGGTTTAGGTTCACAAAGAGCCATGATTGAAAAACCAGAATTAGCTAAAACATATAAGGTTAGAGATGTTGCCCCCACAATTCCAATTGTTGGTAACATTGGTGCCGCACAATTAATTTCATATGAACCAAACCAAATAAATGATATGTTAAAAGAAGTGGGTGCAGATTATCTAGCCGTTCACTTGAACACATTACAAGAATTAATACAACCTGAAGGTGATAGAGATTTCAAAGGATTAAGTGAAAAAATAATTTCCATTTCGAATGAAATTGAATATCCTATTATTTTAAAGGAAACTGGTGCAGGTATAACTTACAATTCAGTAAGCAAATTACTCTTTAAATGTACTAAAATTAAAGGAATTGATGTTGCAGGTACAAGTGGAACTTCCTGGAGTAAAATTGAAGAACATAGAGGTGGAAGGTTAGGTCCTTTAGGTGAATGGGGGAATCCTACTCCATATTGTGTAAATTCATTTAAAGACGTTAATACTTTATTAATTGCAAGTGGCGGAATTCAAAATGGTTTAGATGCTGCTAAGGCATTAGCGTTAGGTGCAAATGTTTCTGGTGCAGCAAATCCTTTTTTGAAAGCTCATTACAATGAAAATTTAAATGAAGAAATTGAAAATTGGATAACCGATTTAAAGAGGGTAATGATGTTAACAAACTCTGAAACTCCAAGTGAATTAAAGAAAAGTAAGCTTGTAATTTCAGGTTATTTGAAATATTATATGTGATGTGTTAAAATGGAAGAGTTAGAGGATGCAATTGTGGCCGCTAAGTTAGCAGGTAAATATTTACGTGAAACCTATCAGAAAGGAAATGTTAAGATGGAATTTAAATCTCAAAAGGAAATTGTAACCAACGCAGATAAGGGTGCAGAAAAAATAGTTTTAGATTATTTAATGAAAAAGTACCCTTCACACAAATTCATTTCTGAGGAAAGTAAACTGAAAGAAATTGAAAGTGATTATGTGTGGTTTATTGATCCTTTGGATGGCACTACAAATTTCTTTTACAGAATACCTTACTTTAACGTTTCAATTGCACTTGAACATAAGAAACATGGTTTTATAGGAGTAGTTTATGATCCCATTAATGACGAATTATTTTATGCAGTTAAGGGTGCTGGTGCCTTTCTGAATGGTAATAAAATCTATCCCAATGATAACAAAAATATCTCGCAGGCATTTATTTCATCATGTCATGGAAGGGAACCAGAACAAATTAATATCTTTTTAGATTTGATGAAAAAATTTAAACATGAAGCTAAAGACATGAGGAAATTAGGTAGTGCTGCACTTGAACTTTGTTCTGTTGCTTGTGGCCGCTCTGGAGCATTCATTGGTTACGGTACAAAACCATGGGATGTTAAAGCTGGTATTCTCATTGCGCGTGAAAGTGGTTGTGTGGTTTCAGGAATATTTGATGATGAAATGCAAACTGATGAAGTTTTAGTTTCTTCACCTGCAATTGTTGAAAAGATACGTGAAATCATTAAGAGAAAATGAAACGGGAATTTCTTGTCATTTTATTTTGTATAATACTTTTTTTTACTATTTATCTTTATAATTCTTCAAAGTTTATTTATGGGGAAGTTGATAATGTAATTGATGGTGATACAATAGAACTTTCTAATGGTGATAAATTAAGATTGTATGGCATTAACACTCCTGAAAGTGACGAATATTATTATGAGGAAGCTTTAAATTTTTTAAAAGAAAAAATTGAAAATAAAAAAATCAAATATAAGGAATATGGAAAGGATCAATATAATAGAACGCTCGCTACTATTTATTTGGATGATGTTGATATAAATAAAGAACTAATACGAAATGGTTATGCCACACCTTACTTTACAACTAAAAATAATTTGAAAAATGAATATGATAATGCATTTGAAGAATGTAAAAAAGAAGGAATAGGTTTATGTAAATTTTCAATTGATGTTTGTTCTTCTTGTATTAAATTAAAAGAATTAAATTATGATGCTGTGGGTGATGATAAGGATAATGTTAATGGTGAATATTTTATCTTAGAAAACCAATGTGATTATGATTGTAGTTTAAATAATTGGTTAGTTAAAGATGATACTTCACGTAATCGTTTCAGATTAAATGATGTTATAATTGAAAGTAAAAAGGAAAAATATTTTCATAGTGGTTCAGGAATTAATACGGAGGAGGCCTATTTTTTATGTACTTCAAAAACATGTTCTCCTATTTGGAACAATGATTTTGATTCTTTTTATCTTCGTGCCGGTGATGGTGGGTTAGTTGTTTTTTTCAATTATTTTGATTAATTTATTTATAAATTTTCACTTTGTTTTTATAATATGAAAAATAAATTATTATTTTTAATTTTAATAGGATTTATTACATTAGGTTTTTCTTCTCTTCCTACTTGTGAAGTTGTTATAACTGAAAGTTGTGTAATTAACAATGAAACTATAACAGAGTATACGCTTGAAGGAAATATTTCAGGTCAAATTTATGTAGGTTTATCTGATGTTCTTCTTGATTGCCAGAATAATGAAATAATAGGTAGTGGTTCTGGTTATGGTGTACATCTTTCTTCCGTATATGGTGAAGTGCCAAATAATGTTAATATAAAAAATTGTATAATACATGGTTTTGGTAAAGGTATTTTTGTTGAAGGTAATGAGACGCATCTTGTTAATGGAACTATAATTGATAATTGTACTATTTATGATAACACTGAACCTGATTCAGGTATTCATTTACAATACACAATTAACACATCAATTTTAAATAGTGATATACATTCTCATCAAACAGGTATAAATGCAGATTATTCAGATTATTTAACTATAGAAAATTCAGAAATTTATAATTCTACAAGTACTAACATTATAATAGGTAATTCAAATTATGTTTCATTAATTGGAAATGAAATTTATAATTCTGCAAGTGAATTAATTCTCTTAGGGGACATTGTTCCTCTTGGGAAGGCAAATTATTATGGTGTTGATATACTTTATTCAGATTATTTTGAATTATTTGAAAATAATATATATGGTAATTATTACGGATTAAATGTAGAATCTTCTCACAATGGTTCAATTGATTCAAATAATGTGTATGATAATCTCCATGGAATTTATTTTTATATTTCTTCTAATAATTCAATTTCAAATAATTACATCTATTTGAACAATTATTTTGAGAGTAGTAGTTGTGGTATTAAGATAGTTGGAGAAGCAGATACATACTCTGAAAATAATATAATCTCAAATAATATAATAGAGAAAAACTCAATAGGTATAGAAGTATGGGATGGTGAAGGTACTATTATTACAGGTAATGCAATAAATAATA
>CAYOAB010000033.1:0-7758 GCA_964401875.1 Microcaldota archaeon | reverse complement strand
CCTGCCTTCAATGCCTCTTCCCATTTAACTTTAGCATCTTCTTTAATTTCTCTTCTACTTATTAGTGTATCTTCTTTGAAGGAAGGTGGTTTACCATCAAATACATAAACAATTTTAACATCGTTTTCTAAAAGTTTTATACTTCTATGAAAAAGTCCACTTAAATGACTTGTAATTATACCCTTTGAATTCATCAATGGCGCTCCATCCTTTTGTCTTATGGTAGTTAAAAATTGATATATTGTATTGTATGCATCAATTGCAACTTTTTTACCATTTAAGTCAGAAATTTCAATTTTATCTTTAATTACAAGGTCACCTATTTTTACGCCCATTTAATCACTTTTTTTTCTTGATTTCAACTAAATCTCCTAAGGTTAATTCATTTGAACTTGAAGTTTTTATATTAATTTTTTCATTTTCTCCCTGGTCAATTAATTTAATTCCTAAACTTTTTTCTAACTTTTTAGCTGTTGCAATTGTTGGCATCATTTCTCCTCTAATTATTTTTCTCATGTATGATTCATTTTCATTTAAACCATTAGAAAAATCCTTATATGTTTTACCACTTTTATTAAATTCTTTTCTAATTATTTCAGAATAATTTTCAACAATCTCTTCCCTCATATTATAACTTTGATTAGAATCCTTTCTCCCAGAATTGAACGCACTTGTTTTTTTTGTTTTATTATAATTTGCTTCATTATTTGTTTTAGTATTTGGATTTGAACTTGGTTTATCTAAAATTTTTCCATGTTTAGCACATTTTTCACACACTTTAAATTTAGCTCCCTCTATAAGAGCCGTGTGTTTTGCAATACCTTGCCCACATACTTCACAACTAACCATAATATACACCTTACATTTATATTATTACATATTTCAATAAATAATTATGCTTGACATTAAATTTTTTATAACACTTATAGTAGTGATTGCCTCTTTTTTGGCAATACTCTCTTTACCCCTTTCTGGATTAATTATCTTCGGAATGGAAGTTGTATTATTGGGTATTTATAGTTATTATTTACACAAAAAATATAATATAGAATATTATTATGGAATGTTAATGTTGAAGACTCAACAAGGGTTAAATCGAATAGATGATGTTGCAAATTTTAAAACAGAGTTATGGAAAACAATAGCAGATGTAGGTATTGTTATGGCCTTTGGTGTTTTCACTGTATTCCTCTTCAAACATATTTCACGTAGGAATTTTGTTTTGGGTGGTTTATCATTATTTGTTTTCATGTTCGTTGTTTTCCCGTTAGTTTATCCAATTGCCATGTCCGTTATTTCCATCCCCTTTGCAACTACAACCCCTCAAACAACTGAATCCAGTGTAAATATAATTTCTCTTATTTTAACTATAGTAACTATTCTAATTGGTATAAGTTTACTTGTGGTTATTAGTTTACTTATGGGCTCTTTAACTATTTTATCTTCCATTTACAATAATTTTTTCAATGGAGCAATTGAAACGGTTACTCCTGGTGTTTCTCTTATACTTCCCGGTATAAATATACCTTTTGTGGAAGGTATCTTGGCACTTGCAGTATTACTTTTTGTTCATGAATGTTCCCATGCATTGCTTGCTCGTGTTGCCAAAATTAAATTACGTTCAGCAGGTGTTCTTATATTTGGTTTTATTCCTTTAGGTGCATTTGTTGACCC
This sequence comes from Microcaldota archaeon, assembly GCA_964401875.1. Classification (GTDB taxonomy): domain Archaea; phylum Micrarchaeota; class Micrarchaeia; order CAILAH01; family CAILAH01; genus CAYOAB01. The sequence goes on along the minus strand of CAYOAB010000033.1, from coordinate 6,084 downwards.
CGATGATGAAGAACTTAATAAAAGTAAAAAGGAAGAACAAGGTAGAGTAATTGTTGCAGGTTCAACATCAAACTTTATACTTGCCTTTATTTCTTTATTTTTATATATTGGGCTTTTAATGATGCCATTAAATGTTTATGATACAGGTATAAGTGTTTTAAATTTCAAGGAAGGGTTACCTCTTGAGAAAGGAGATATTGTTTATTCCATTGATGGTATTGAAATTGAATCGTTGGACCATTTCATTTCTTTAAGGGAAAATGCTGTGCCTTATGCTAACGTCTCTCTTATTACTAATCGTGGTGAAATTATACTTCCAACTAATGAATATGCTCAAATGAATATTTATTTCTCACCATTGATAAAATCTTCATTTGGATGGTATGTTTTCTTAAAAAACTTTTTTGCTCTTTTATTTTCTCTTAATTTCTTTGTGGGTATGATTAATTTATTACCTTTACCTTTATTTGATGGACATCATTTGTTAAATATAGGTTTAGGAGATAAAAATAAAATTATTTTACAAATAGTTAATGCTGTTGTAATTGGAGCAATGTTGATTAATATTTTACCAATTTTCCTATAATTTTTTATTCTTTTATATACAATTAGTATTAATGTTTATTTCAAAATTCACTGGCACTAAGAAGATTTCAGAGCTTTATTCAGTTCTTGCCTTTATTCCTAAATCTATTTCAGATGAAATTGAAGATCTTGCTATTGTTTATAGAGGTGTGGTTCAAATGCGTGGTCGTAAAGGAGATCTTTTAGTTCGTGTGGAAGGAGATAAAATTCTTAATGTTGTTTGGGATAATCAAAAAGGTGAAATTCGTTCTTTAGATAGAGGATTATTGAATAAATATATAGATTCATATGATGACATGTTTAAAGATTTAATTGTAAAGGAAAGTTCCCGGACTTTAAATAAAATGTTTATAATTAATCAGAAGGTAGTTTTATCAAAAACAAAATTCAAAGAAACAGATTTACTTTAATTAAATATGTATTTTTAAATCTCCTAATTCTTTCTTACCATTTTGTTTAATTATGATTTCTCCGAAAAAAGTTTCTTGTATGATTGTTACATATTCATGAGTTTCAAGGTATAATATTGCTATCATTGAATATATCTTATCTTTAGTTTCGTTGTTTGTAATGTTATTGAATGAGACCATTCCATATTCATCACTCTTTTCTGTTATTTTGTTATATGTATTTTTAATTATTTTTTCAACATCCACTTTTTTAGTGTCAATTTTTATGGGCATAATAAATTTTTCTTTTTTGTTTTCTTTAATCTTTATTTCCCTTTTACTTTCTTCTTTAATTGCTTCTTCCACTGCGCCCATTAGTTCTTCAAGTGTAACTTTTCTCATTCTAGGTAATTTTTGTTTGTATGCTAATTCAAAATTAGTTGAATCTGAATTATTGATTCCATCTACTGAAAACATTAACTCTTCAGGTAACCCTTCCATCCCATAATCATACAAATTTTCTTCTTCCTTAAATATTAAATCATTACTTTTTATTCTGACAAGTATTGATGCTGCAAGTATTAAATTACCAGGCAAATGTAAATCAAGATTTTTCATTTTGGTTATTACTTCTAAATATTTTGTGGTAATTTCTGAAACATCAATGTTCCAAGGGTCAATCTTTTCACTATTAATTAATCCCATAAGTACATCTTTCCAAGTGGGATTTTCTATGAATTTAATAAAGTCAATATCCTCAACTTCTCTCTCTTTTTGCTCCACAATAACAATTAGTACATTAATTCTTTAAATACTATTCTATTTTTCTTATTTCTTTAACCTTAAACACGTTTTCTTTATCCATATATCCTGTTATTATACATTTTTTCCCTAAAATACTTCTCAATTGAAGATAATTTATTGTTTTTCTATCTATGTCTGGACTTAGTTCAATCTCTTTTTTATTATCAATTTTTACGTCTTCACTAAATTGTATTTTAATATCTCTTTGTTCCGTTCTCGCTGCCCCAAATATGTTTTCATTTATTATGTTAACTGCAATTATTTTACTCTCAAAACTACCTTCAAAACCACTCTTTATATCTTCCGGTTGTGAAATTACATAAAAGTTTGGTGGATTAATTTTAACTTCAGTGTATTCATTAACGTGTAATTCGGCGTTTTTAAATAAAACTTTGTTCAAAAGAAGTACATCTCCTTTAATTGCATTTTCAACTTTATCACAACTTTCTGCCCAAAATATTATTTTAACACTACCTGTGGAATCACCTACCATTGTGGTACCCATTTTTCTTTCTTCATTATTTCTTGTAAATGTTCTAAAATTAATATCTCCCAGTAGTTTAACACAAACATTACATACCCCATCTCTTATTTTTGATAAAGGTAATATTGGATTTTCTTTTTCTATGGTTATTTTAGAATATTTTCCCACGTGTATTTCATTATTTTTCATGTATGCGTTAGTTATAATTATCATATCTTTTTCTTCAGGGATTAACATTTCAAATTCATTAATTTTTTCATCCCATAAAACACACATCAAATTCTTACCTTCATCATCAATTAACATTATTCTTTGCAAAATATGTGATTTTGTTTCAAGTTTCTGAAATGTTTTAAATAATTTTAAATTAACATCTAAACTTTTACTCAAATTATTTTCTTCTTCCATTTCCAAAATGTCTTTTACTTTTTTAATTTGTTTTTTTTCATTTTTAATTAATCCATTTTCATGTGCAAGTATTCGTATAACAGATTCTCTACTTATCATTCCTGCAAATTCATTAATTACTCTTTGAATTTCGTTCTCATATTTATCTCCAAGTAATTCTTTAATTTTTTGTTCCATTACTTTTTATTAAACACATAACTTTTTTTAATTAGAACCCTTTAATTATATTTGATGAAAAAAATTAATGAAAAGGTAATGAAAGATTTGAAAACACCTTGGGGAGAAATATATAAAACAAAAAAATTAATTGAAAAAATAAATAATAGAAAAGTAATTTCAATTGGTGATATTTGTTCTCATAAATTAATTGAAAATAATTTTATCCCCTATATATGTATTTATGATGGGATAAGTCAAAGAAAAAAAGTTTCATCAAAGTTGAATAACTTTTTTGAAAAACATTATAACAAAATAGTAAATGTTGATAATGAAGCAGGTACAATTAATCCTCTTGCAGAATTTGTATTAATTTCATTAATTGAATTAAAATCAAAAGGGGCCATTAATGTTAAGGGTGAAGAGGATTTACTCACTCTTGTGGCCATGATGCATCTTCCTAAAGATTATGTTGTTGTGTACGGTCAACCTAAGAAAGGAGCAGTGCTCGTTGAATATTCAGAAGATGTGAAAAAGAAAGCGAAAAAAGTATATGGGGAAATGAGTTCTGAATAAATAAGTAATGTTTATATAACACTTATTTTATAAGAAGAGTATGAACAAATATTCCACTAAAAAATTATTTGAAAAAAATGATAAAATTCCTACAGATATTAAAAAAAGAATTAAAAAAATATTTAATAATATAGATCTTGCTGAAGCGGGTAGAAAATTAAAGTTAAACACAATTCAATATTATAAGCGTGATCCCGAGTGGACCTCCCTTTCAGATGATCAAAAATATATGGAAGTTTCCCATATTTATAATAACAATATACCTACAGATATATATTGTCTATTTCAAGAATTACGTGTTAAAACAGGTAAAAGCACGGGAGTACTTATTGCAGATATATTATACGGTAGAGATTTAGACATTTCTTTGATTGAAAATTCTAAAATTTCTTATGAAAATAAAATTAAATTATTAAAGAGGGCTTTGAATAGAAGAGATGCCCTGATTTTTTTACATAATAATTACAAGGGGTAATTATATTTTAGTTTAATAATAAGAAATAAAAATTAAGGAAATAATCTATTTTGATCATAGCCTTTTTCCCACCACTCCGCGACTATGTCGCCAGTGCATGGTAAAAATCCTAGGGAAAAAGACGATTTTGATCACGTGGGAATAATGTCGCTTCTCTAACATTTGTTAAACCACAAATCAACATAGTTAAACGTTCTGCACCAATACTCCATCCAGCATGTGGAGGACAACCAGATTTGAAAGTTCTAATGTAAAATTCAAATTGTTCCGGGTTCATTCCCCTTTCACTAATTTGTGCACTTAATTCTTCTGGATCATGGATACGTTGTGCTCCTGATGAAATTTCTGTTCCTCTATAAAGTAAATCAAACGCATTACAAACTTCAGGATTTTCTTTATCTGGTTTAGAATAAAATGCACGCAACTTTGTAGGCCACTTAATTACAAGTACAGCTTCACTTTCATAAATTTCACAAACTTTCTTTTCATGTTCACGTGAAATATCTTCACCCCACGTGAAATTGTATCCGTTTTTGTTTAATGCTTCAATCATTTCTGTATAAGTAATTCTTGGAATTTTTTCAGGAACAATTACATTTGAATTTAAAAGTTCAAGTTCCTTTGAACAATTATTTTTAACTTCACTTAAAATATGTTTTAATGTACCATCAAGATAATTCATTGCCAAATTATCATCACTGAAAGCAAGTTCAACATCCATTTGATAAACCTCATTTAAATGTGTAGTAGTTGCATGTGGTTCTGCACGGAAAATAGGAATTTGCATAAACACTCTATCAAATCCACCAGCAATACACATTTGTTTATATAACTGTGGACTTTGTGCTAGGTACGCTTTCTTTTCAAAATATTTAACTTCAAAAACATCAGTACCACCTTCAGTTATACTTCCAGTAATTAATGTTGGAACAACTTCTTCAAACTTCTGTGAACTTAAATATTCTCTAAATGCTCTTTGTATATTCGCACGAATTTTAAATATTGCTTGAATTTCTTTCCTTCTCAAATCAATGTGCCTATTATCCAATCTAACATCAATTTCAGGAATAGCATCTTTGTCCGTAATATCAAATGGAACTTTACCATAAACTTTACCTAAAATTTCAACATCTCCAAGTGTAATTTCTATACCTGCATTTGCTCCTTTGCCCTTAGCAACTTTACCTTTAATGCTCATAACAGTTTCCTTAGGTACAACTATTTTTTCTAAAATTTCAGGGGTATAATTTGCTTTTTTAGCTGTTACTTGAACCATTCCTGTTGTATCTCTCAATACAATGAAACAGATATTTTTCAAATCTCTAACTTCATTAACAAAACCTGCAATTTGAACTTCATCACCATCATTAAGTGAATCTAAATCAGAAATATAATGTGAACGCATAATCATGAATAAATTGAAAGTGTGATTATTTTTAAATATTTAATACTTAATTCTCATTATGAAACAAATTAGTGAAATACTTTCAGAAGAATACGAAGGTAAGGAAGTATCTATAAGAGGATGGGTTTACAGGCATAGAGCATCTTCAAAAATGGTTTTCATTACCTTAAGAGACAGCACGGAAATTATACAATGTGTAATTAAAAATGATAATGAAAATAATTTTGAAAAAGCAACTGATTTGTACATTGAAAGTTCACTTATACTTAAAGGTATTTTGAAGAAAGATGAGAGGGCACCAACAGGTTATGAATTACAAGTTAATGACGTTGAAGTTGTTCATAAAGGTGAACCTTACCCAATAACTAAAGACCAATCTATTGAATTTTTAGCTGATAACAGGCATCTTTGGTTAAGAAGTAGAAAAATGACTGCAATACTTAAAATTAGAAGTACTGTTTTTGAAGCTATTGATGAATATTTCAAAACGAATGGATTTTATGAAACACCTTCGTGATCATAAAATTGAATCAAGTCAGGTTCATTATCGCAATGATCGCTACACCATACTTGGCGGAAGAAGAGATGATCTTCCTTTTATGGATTCTATAGAAGATAATTACATTGTATTGCCTCTGCATACGCATATGACAGAATCGAATGTGGAGTATGTGTGTGAGGTGATAAAGAAGGGCTGGTGATTACTTCTTCCAAACCGACAACAACCGTTTCAATTTATCTCGTTTCAGTTTTGTTTTGAATTCACTTTCATCAGCCTCTGGTGTAGGGCCTGTGAATTTTT
>CAYOAB010000032.1:0-7939 GCA_964401875.1 Microcaldota archaeon | reverse complement strand
TTGAGTTTGATTCTAATGTAATTGAAATGGCCAGGCATACTAAACATTTTAAGGAAGTTGAAGAGAAATGTGAAATAATAATGGGTGACGGATTTGAAGTTGTTAAAGAGTTGGCCGAAAATAATGAAAAATTTGATAGGATTTTACATGATCCTCCTAGATTCACAAGGGCCCCTGAACTTTATTCACAAATATTTTACAATAATGTTCATAAGATAATGGCCAAGGATGGCGTGTTTGTACATTATGTTGGTAATCCATATTCTAAAAATAAAAAGAGAAGTTTCATTCCTGGAATTATACAAAGATTACGAAATGCAGGATTCAAAAAGATTGAGCACATAGGATATAATCTTGTAATAAAAAATTAAATTTTAGTACACTCGTAAGGGGGTGATGGGGCAGACCACATCGGGGAAGAGGGGTCTCCCCTCTTCCGCAGTGGCGGCAGGGTTTAAGAGGATTGAACATGTTGGGTATAATCTTGTTGTGAAAAATTAGAAATGAATATTATTCAGTTTTAGGAAAGAAAAGCCCTACCAAAACACTTGCGCAAACAAGTATAAGTCCACATAATACTTCGGGCATTGTGGTGAACAATGATCCTCCTAAAAATAATATAATTATCAAGTTTCCAATAAAAAATCCAAATGCAAAAATAGGACGTAAATATCCTATTAAAAAATTTTGAATTATTCCCCATATTGAAAAAATTATAAGTGAAAAAGAAATTCCAAAAAATAATGACTCAGATTGAGAAGTTACTAAAGTAGTTGAAACTTGGTTATAAATTAGATTTGCAATAAAAAATTGAATTTCTGCGAAAATAACAATCAACCCACTAGTCAAACCTGTGATAAACTCTGTAATTTCTTTCATAAATTAATAAGAAGAAAAAAGAATATTAGGATAATGGAAAATTCCTTACAAAACTAATATAAATAATCAAAACTAAATATAATAGGTGCTGACGTGACTAACCTTCTTAAAGCTATTATCAATATAAAGAAAAGAAACAACTTTGACCTTTCTAACATTAAAACTACCTCTAAAAATAGAGCTAATGGTATGGGCGAAGCTTTAGAATACTTCATAAAGGATTCATTTTGTAATTCTTACGATAAAACAAGTGAAGAAAAAAATATATTATATAATAAAGAATTTTCATATTTAGGAAATCAAAATAATCCTCCTGACATTATTATTAAAAATAATGATGCAATAGAAGTAAAAAAAATTGATGGGGTTAAATTTTCAGATTTAGCATTAAATAGTTCCTATCCAAAATCAAAATTATATTCAAATAGTCCAATGATTACTTCAGCATGTAAAAATTGTGAAAAATGGACTGAAAAAGACATAATTTATATTATAGGACATGTTGATAATGATAAATTAAAAGTATTATCTTTAGTGTATGGAGATTGTTATGCAGCGAATAAAGAAATTTATGAGAGAACCAGTGAAAAAATAAAAACTGAAATAAAAGAACTTGATTTAGATTTTTCAGAAACTAAAGAACTTGGTAGAATTAATAAAGTAGATCCATTAGGAATAACTTATCTGAGAATAAGGGGAATGTGGGGAATACAAAACCCATTAAAAGTTTATGAAGAACATATGAAAATTAATGGTAATAAATTTGAACTATTTGCAATAATGAGAAAAAGTAAATATGAAAGTTTTTCAAAAGAAGATATAAAGGAATTTGAAAATACTTCTGGAATTTTAATAAATGATATTAAAATCAAAAATCCTGATAATCCTGCTAAACTTATTGATACTAAATTAATTGTGGTGAGAATATGAAAATAGCTTCTTTCTTTACTGGTGCGGGTGGATTGGATTTAGGATTCACTAATGAAGGTTTTGAACTTGCTTTCGCCAACGACAATTGGGAAGGATGTTGGGAAACTTTCGAAAAAAATCATAATTTTTCAATATGTAAAAAATCTATAACTGAAATAGATCCTGATGAAATTCCAGAAGTTGTTGGTTTTGTAGGAGGTCCTCCTTGTCAAAGTTGGAGTTTGGCTGGGGCAGGTAAAGGTATAAATGACCCTCGTGGAAAATTATTCTATAATTATGTTGAATTGATAAAAGCGAAACAACCATTATTCTTTTTAGCAGAAAATGTTGCTGGAATATTATCTAATTCACATTATTCTGAATTCAAAAAAATAATTCAAGCTTTTGAAGAAATTGGTTATAACGTCACTTATAAATTGGTAGACGCAAAAGATTTTGGAATTCCACAAGAAAGAAAAAGAGTAATAGTTGTGGGATATCATAAAAAAATGGGTAAAAAATTCGAATTTCCTAATGAAATGTATCCTAATAAGATACTAAAAGATGCTATTGGAGATTTACCCGAACCCATTAGAGCAAAAGATAAAAATTATACAAATGGAAACTTAAAAATTCCTAATCATGAATATATGAATGGTGGTTTTTCAACAATATATATGTCCAGAAATAGAGTGAGGGGATGGATGGAACATTCTTTCACAATTCAAGCAGGTGGAAGACATGCACCTATTCATCCACAAGCACCGAAAATGAAATATATAAATGAAAATAAAAGAATATTTGTACCTGGAAAAGAAGAATTGTATAGAAGATTGTCAGTTAGAGAATGTGCAAGAATACAAACGTTCCCAGATGATTTTATATTTTATTATAAAGAAGTTGCAGACGGTTATAAAATGATAGGAAACGCTGTTCCAGTCAAATTAGCAGAGGCAATAGCAAAAAAAATAAAAGAGGATTTAGAAGAATATTATGAGATGAAATAAATGGAAGATTTTTCACAAATTTCTTTTGAAAGAATTAAAAAACAAATTGAAATAATATTAAACATTTCTTTCCTCTATATCTTCTATTTCCATACTTTCTTCGTTATTACTGGAAGACTCACGATATTTTTTGATACAAGCCACACATAAGAACTTTTTAGAAATTACTTCTTCATACTCATCCATTTCAACAATTTCTGTAACATCAGTAACTTTTCCACACCACGAGCACTTTTTTTTCATAAAACATATATAGTTGGACAAATTTAAAAAATTAATTAATTCAAATTCGTAAAAATTCACATCAAAACCTTTATAAAACCTTAACAGGCCTAACCTATACGTGAATGACCAAATTCAAAAACCCATTAATACGGATACGGCCGAATTGAAGAAAAAGAAGAAAGTAGGAGAAATAATAGAAACAACTAAAATTATGACTAAAACACAAGCCGAATTGAATGAAGAGTTATTCCAGGAAATATATGATAATAGGGCCCCTTCAAGAGAGAAACAAGATTTCCCTAAAATAAGAGAATTAGTTAAGGCCGGTGCGGATATTAATGCGTTTGATGATAAGTGGCACGGGGAAACACCTTTAATGAGTGCGGCCGTGGAAGGGAACATTGATTTGGTAAAAGTATTACTTGAACTAGGTGCGGATGTTAATATTAATAAGAAAAAATATGACAATGTGTTATACTACTTGTGTTCAAATTTCTATGATGGTTGCTACCCAGAACATTATGAAATAGTAAACGAACTCATAAAACATAAAGTTAATGTTAATATGGCTGATAATTATGGATGTACGCCGTTAATGTTAAACGTAATGCAGGGTGGGTTATTCATAAGAGAATTAATTAAAGCGGGAGCAGACGTTAATGTTACAGATAATATGAACAATTCAATTTTAGATTGCGCAGTGGATAACGATTCAATTGAAGATATAATTGACTTGATTAACGCGGGTGTTAAAGTTGAAGAACATGCAATATTAAACGCAGCTAACAATGGAAATTTTGAATTCGTTAAATTGTTAAGAAAAAGAAAAAAAGTACAAGATAAATTACAAAAAAAATTAAACAAAAAACTATTAATTGCATTTAAAAAAGGAAATTTGAATGAAGAAAATAAAAATAATGGTGTGCTTAGTAATGAATTTGTAGAATGTATTAATAATGGTGGAGACATAAATTCAAAATATAAAAATGGTTGGACTCCTTTAATGTACGCAGTGGCAAATAATGAAACGTATTTAGTAAAACAATTGATTAACCTTGGCGCAGATATTTACATTAAAGATAAAAATAATCTTTCTCCTTTAGGCATAGCAAAAACGTCAAATTTTGAAGATATGGAAATGGAAAAAATATTAACAGATAAAATAAAAAAGGAAAATCCTAAATATTTAGAAGAAAATAAAAATGATGATGATGATTTACCTTTTTAGAATGACCATTTCTTAACCATTTTATAATTAGCTATTTTTGACTTTACATCTTTAGGTAAATCTATCCTTGCAGAGTATGGCCCTTGCTTTGTACCATCTGGTTTCTTGGAAATGTTAATCAAGGAATCTAACTTGTCAACTAACAACTTCAAATCCTTTGGTAGATCTGGTATTGAATAGAAATTAATCTTGGCCAAAAGATGTGCCTTTTCCTTTTCATCTAAAACTATTGAAACTTCAATGTGTTTAATTAGGCCACTTGAAATGCAACTTGATAAAACTGAACGTACTTTCTCAGGGAAATATTGTAACAAATCATCAATTGAACTATCATCCATTAAATCATTTAACGCTTGCCTTGTAAATTCATATTGTAATTGTTTAATTTCAATTTTTTTAGGTATTTTAATATTTCTGAGTTTTGGGGATTTAGTTATTTGCATTTCATTCACCTTTTTTTAATTGTTGAAGTTTTTCTTTAAACTTCTTAAGCTGTTCAATCTGCTTATCAACTTCTTTTTCAATTTCATTTATTTTTTCTGGTTCCTTTGATAAATTAAAGAAGAAGGATAACTCTTCACCCATTAAATAATACACAGAAGGTGAAACTAAGTTAAGTTCAGTTTTACACCATTTAACACAAGAATTAAAATCTTCAGTGAATTCACTTTTACTTTCCCTGTATGGTTTAAGTAAATCAAATAAATAAAAATCAACTTCACTGAAATCAATTTCACATAATGATTGACCATCTTTACTTGACAATTGCGGCCATTTAGTTTGGCCCTTTGAATATAATAGATGTACTAAAAATGATAATTTAAGTTTAGCTTCTGTGGATAAATATGATTTTGAAACGTCATTTGTTAACTCATTAATTAATTCATCAAACCCTTCCTTACCCGTTTTAAGTTCCTTTGGTTTACCTTTCTTTAACTTGATTGGTTCTGAGTAAAATTCTCTTTCTACCATATGTTAAATAATTGGAAAGAAAAGAATAAAAATAAGTCGTTATGTTCGTTCCAGCGAACAAAAACAAGGGCCTTTAAAAAGGAAAAGGAGGTTTGTTCGCTCCAGCGAACAAAACAAAAATTACTTTTGTTTTAATTCTAAATATAATTTTTCTAATAATGTAGGCGGCTTAGGTCCAGTTTCCCTAAATTTAGCTTCTTTTTCTTCATTTTCTCTCTTAAGTTTATTCCTTTCAGACCTATTTTCTTTAACATAATTTCTTATAAAAGTAATAATTTCCTTATCCATTTCTGGTTTTGGCCACGTTACATAAAATAATAAACTTTCTTCGTTTGCTTCATCTAATTTAATTTTAGAATGTTTTAATAACACAATTACTAGATCTAATAAATTTTTGCTAACTGCATAATTAATCGCATTCCAATCATTTTTATCTCTTGCATTAACATCAATTTCAGGACGTTGTAACAATGAAGATGCAATTTCCATGTTTCCTTTTTCTAAGGCCAACATTAAAGCAGTTCTACCTATAAAATCTTGAGCATTAACGTTCATTTCTGGACGCTCTAACAAAGAAAATGCAATTCCAGTAAATTTGTTTTCAAGAGCATACATTAAAGCAGTTTTATCACTTTTATCTTTGATATTTATATCTGTTCCTGGATGAGCAGCTAAAAGTTTTGCTACTTCCACGTTTCCTTTTTCTAAGGCCAACATTAAAGCCGTTCTATCCCAGACATTATCTTGAGTATTAACATCTACACCTTTTTGAAGTAATATTTCAACAAATTCTACGTTTCCGTTTCTACTTGCTTGAAACAACTTTTCAATCAAAATTTCTTGCGTAACATGTATTTTTGGATATTTTAATAAAAAAATAACACACTTTTCATTTTTTTGTTCTAAAGCATGAATTAAAGCAGTTTTACCATATTCATTTTTAATGTTTACATCAGCACCTTTATCTAAAAATTGTTTAATTTGTTCAATATTTCCTATATTAATTATTTTCACAAATTCTTTATTTAGTTCGTTTATTCTATCTATTTCATATTTTTCTAATACTGTTAATTCTGGTTTGTAGTTTTTCTTTTCTTTCAATTCATTTTCGATTTTATCAAATAATTCTTTACTATCAGTTTTTTTATCCATTTGGAAGATGCCTTCTTTTGGAAATAAGATTTTCCTTCTCTTGCTCTTGGGGGAAATGGGTTTTTGGATTGTGTTTCCGTTCATTATTTAGCCCCTGCCTTTTCTAGTAATTCAATTATTTCTAAATAATTTTTTTCTTTAGCAATATCAAGAGCAGTTTTACCAAAAGAACCTTTATAATTCACATAAGCTCCTTTTTTAATTAACAAATCAACCATAAGAATATTGGATTTACTAATGGCCCATATGAGAGGAGAATTACCCATTAAATCATAAAAATTTACATCTGCACCATTATCCAATAATATTTTTGCATCGTAATTTTTATCTTCTTGTATTGATTTTATTAAAGGAGTTGAACCTAAATTATCCCTTTTATTTAATTCACCATTATCTTTTTCTAATATATTACTTTCAGATTTGTAATTTTGTTTTTCTTTAACTTTTTCAATTTCATCTTTACTTCTTCCGAAAATATTTTCTTCGAAAAGTTTTCCTTTTATATCCTTATTTTTACCTTTAACTTCAGGTTTGATTAACATGGATTTATTAGATGAAAAAGGGGTTTATATACTTTGCGATATAAAAAGGATGAAAAAAGAATTAAATAATAGGTTTAAACTTAAACCCATAAGTTATAAGGCCTTCAGGGGAATCATCGTGTATTTTCCTAAACACAACTTCCAAATCCATACCATCCTTAACGTTTTCAATGTCACAATCAGTTATTTGTGCCATAATCCTGGCCCCCTCTTCAAGCTCAATTATACCTAAAATGTAAGGTATTTCATACTCATAATCTTCTGGGGCAACACGAACAATAGTATGTGAATACAATTTCCCAATCCCTTTAAATTTATATTCTGTTATTTTCCCTTTCCTTCTACAGGTAGGGCAAACAATTCTACCGGGCATGTAATAAGTGTTGCATGTTTCACATTTAGTACCAATTAAGTTGTAACGTTCATTAGTTTTACGCCATAATAATGGAATTCCTGGTTTCATTCATATCACCTTTAATTTTTCCCCCTCTTGAGGATATGCACAACCGCAGTTGCTCCCGACCCACCTACATTGTGAGTTAAAGCATATTCTGCATTTTCAACTTGCCTACCTTCAGCTTGACCGCGAAGTTGCCAAGTAGCTTCAACGATTTGCTTAACACCCGTTGCACCCACTGGATGCCCGCACGCTTTCAAACCACCACTTGTATTAACAGGTATTTTACCACCAATCTGAGTTTCCCCGTCAAGAGTAGCTTGGCCACCCTTACCTTTCTCAAAGAAACCTAACCCTTCAATTGCCATTATTTCAGCAATGGTAAAACAATCGTGAACTTCTGCCATTGAAATGTCCTTGTGAGTAATTCCCGCTTGCTTGTACGCAATATCAGAAGCAATTTTAGTTGCTTTAATTTCCGTTAATGAACGGTCATGTAATGCTAAAGTATCACTAGCTTGCGCGGAAGCAACAACTTCAACATAATTCATTCCTGACTTTTTAGCTTTCTCAAGTTCCATTATAATTACAGCGGAAGCACCATCAGTAATTGGAGAACAATCTAATA
>CAYOAB010000031.1:0-8953 GCA_964401875.1 Microcaldota archaeon | reverse complement strand
TTTAATCTTGCTTGGAGGATTGTTTGTTTGGAAATTGAATTGATTTATTCAAGTTTAGATGTTGCAGGCAAAAACATTGCAAGTAAAATAAGTAAAGAATGTAATTACAAATTAACGGAAGTAAATGAAAGTTTACTTACCTTTAACCCTAAAGAAAAAAATAAAATTTATTTATTTTTAAGTAAGCATAAGAGTAAAGAAAGAGTTAAGGCATTAACGTGCCACCACCCAGCTAACTGGACAAGTTTCAGTGAATATGGTGGTGAGAGTTTTAATTGTTCTTTTTGTGCTCCTTCAGTAATTAAAGGGTTAGCACAAGAAATTCAAAAGAGAATGGGTAGATTGGAAGAGTATGAATTTACATTAGAAGTAAGTCATCATGGCCCCACACCAGATGTTCCTGTTATATTTGTTGAAATTGGAAGTTGTGAAGAGGATTGGGGTAATGAAATTGCGGGTGAAATAATTGCGGAAAGCATAATGGAATTTAAACCTTCAATTGAAGGGGAAATTGTTATGGGAGTTGGTGGCCCACACTATGCACCTAACTTTACTAAATGGTTAAAAGAATATAGAATTGGGCATGTTATACCTAAGTATGCTGTTGATGAATTAAATTATGACGCTTTTGTTAAAGGCATTGAAAAAAGTACAGAGAAAATAGAAAGAATATTAATTGATTGGAAAGGATTAAACCCGGAACAGAGAATTAAAATTATAGATTTTTGTGATAAATACGGGATAGAATATATAAAAAAAAGATGATTAAAACCAATCTCTAATTTTTCTTTGTTTTAGAATTATATCTTTTTTTATGTATTCTTCCAACGGGTTTTTTAGGAGGATACGCGCGTAAGTGAACATATCATCAAGAGTTGAAAATTTGATTGGGCCTTTCAAAAAAGCGTTACGAACATTTTCCCTAACTTGCCATACACCAACGGGAACTACGTAACCTGTATCAATTTCTCTTATTACAATTGCACGTGCCTGTTTATTTCTACCGAAAAGATTTTCAGTTACTGCGAAACGTGATGCGTAATAACCACCCACTTGTAAATCAGCATACTTTGAACGTCCCTCATTGAATTCATGTTCAACTGTAATATAACTTAAATCCCCTGATAAATTCCATAGAGAACCGCGCGCCCACGCTTCAAAGTTTTCAAATTCCCAAGGGCCGGGCATCATCATAATAACATAAGAATTTTCTAAGTATTCACAATGATACAATTCATAATCACTTAACTCTGGGGAGTTACGAATTTGGTTCATGTAAATTTTAGAAATTATATCATCACTTGCAGTTATACTCCAACGCGTGGGAACTAATTTTTTGAATTGTTCCCGACCGAATGCACCGGAACTGAAAACCTTAGTTAAATAATAATTGTCAAATCCTTTCTTAACCAATTCTTCCATTGCTATCGTTGCAGTAATGTTTTCATTAACAATAGAATCTACCTTTTTAGGGATTGAAGGGTTACCTGCAACCTTATAACTTTCCAAAACACCGAGCGGGCCCATGGGTTGTTCAAGGGGTGAAAATTGAACTTCCGGTTTAGGTGCAAATTTAAAATTAAGTTCCATATCAACAGATTTTTCTGAAAGAACAATTTCGCGCATATCGGTTATGTATTTATCCCTGCTCATTACATCCTTCTTAACTGCACTTCTAAACAATTTTGAACGGTCTTCAACAATTTGGTTAATGGATTGCCCGAACATTTTACGAGGATCATCATTAACATATTCTTCACTTGCAATTGCACCCACTGATACGTAAGGGTAGCTTGAATGTCCAACGAAAATGTTAGGAGGTGATGGGCCGAACACATCTTTCTTAATGTCCATGAAAAGTGCTTTTTGTAAGTTCATTTTTTCTAAAATAGGGCACGTGAGTTGTCCGCATAACATTTTTGAACCTTTACACTTTGTACACAGATGTGCTGGAGCAAACATACATAAGTTAAGTGATGATTTAATTAAAATAGTTTATTGAGTTAAATTCCACTATGGATTTTTCAAATTTGATTAATGAATACTTTATAGCACCCATGATTGAGAAAACTGGGTACAATGAAATAAACACATTAGTTTATGCAATTATAGCAGTTAGTTTTGCTTACTTGATTTACAAATTGTTTACTATGAAAGGAATTAAATTTGATAGAGAATTTATTTTAAGAGTAATTCCTTTCATATTACTTGGTTCAACAATGAGAGTTGTAACGGATTCTGTTGACACGGGAAGAATGTTAGGGTATGAAGGATTCTTTCAACCTGTTTATGAACTCATATTGAATAGTGGTATATACAATTATGGTTTTTTAACAATTACTCCTGGGATTTATGTATTAATAGGTTTATTTACAATAGCGGCAATATATTTATCATACCATTTTAAAAAGGAAAATTATGGAAGTTATATTGCTCTTGGATTATTCTTATTACATTTGTTAATACTTATACCCATGTTTACAAATATACTTTATGGTTTATTGGTATTAATTGGTGCCGGGTTAGTTGTGGGAACATATTTACATTTCAGAAAAAAAAGTAATTTACAAGTACATTGGTATATACTTTTAGCACAAACATTTGATGGAATGTCAACTTTTGTTACTTTAGACTTGTTCAATAGGTTTGGAGAAAAGATGTACGCAGAACAACATGTAGTTGCTGGTTTTTTGAGTAACGTTTTTGGTGAAACCATGTTACCTTTCCTTTTAGTTAAAATATTACTTTCACTTGGAATTATATATTTCCTTGAAAAGGAAAAGAATGAAAATGAAAGAAATTATATTGCATTACTTGTAATCATATTTGGTTTGGCACCAGGTATAAGAAACACGTTAAGATTGATTTGTGGAGCGTGATTTTATGTTTTATTTAGTGGGTTCTGGTTTATGGAAAGGGGATGACATTTCCGTTAGGGGAATGAACATATGTAAAAGGTGTTCAAAAGTTTATTTGGACAGGTATACAAGAGCATTTGAAGAAAGTGAATTTGAATTGTTAGAAGAAATAATTGGAAAAAAAATAATTAAATTAGAAAGGAAAGAATTGGAAGAAACATTAAGTTTTCTTAAAGAGAGTGAAACTGAAAATGTTTGTTTAATTGTTCCCGGTGATCCGCTCATTGCAACAACACACGTTACAATTATTGAAGAGTGTAAAAAGAGAAATATAAAATTTGAAATTGTGCATGGGAGTTCAATATTTACTGCGTTACCTGGTGAATGTGGTTTAATGACATATAAGGTAGGTGGGAGTTGTACCATCCCAATGCGTGAAAAGAGAATTGTTCCTTATAGTATTTATGATAAGATATGGGAAAATAGGGAAAGAGGATATCATACAATAGTTTTTTTAGATACTACACCTGAAAAGGAAATGGAAATTAGTGAAGCCATGGGAATTATGCAAGAAATAGAAAAGGAAAAAAATCAGAAAGTTTTTGATGATGAGAGTAAAATCATTGTAGGTGCTTGTATGGGTTCCACTAAACAAAAATTAGTTTATGGAAAAATAAAAGAATTAAAGGAAATAAAATTTGAAAAACCTTGCACGTTAATTGTTCCTGGAAAATTACATTTCAGTGAAGAGGAGTTTCTTGATAAATTGAAATGAATGTTAATTATAAAAACATTTTATGTGAATTGTTTTTGTGAAAAGGGAAGAAAAGAAAATTGTAGAGGAAGCAGTTAAAGATTTCTTTGTTAAGAATTATGTTAAAGTTAAAGGGATTTCAACAACTTTAAAGATATTATTAAACCCTGAAGATTATGGGATGGTTAAAGATATAGTTTCAAATTCAATTATTAAAGGGAAAATGAGTAAAGAGGAAAAGAAAATTTTGGAAGATAAATTAATTGAACTTAAACCGGAAGTTAGGAAGAGGATGGTTGAAGATATAACAACAGGTGAAAAGTTATTTCTTGAAATGTTATACAATGAAATGGAAAAGAATGACCCTGGAGAATTTGAAAAATTATCAAATATTCTTGAAGGATTAAAATAAATTTATTTTTTTTTCCTATATTGTAAGGGGTTCTTAATTTTACAGTCCATAACACAAATGCCTTGGGTTTTTAAATTTGAACATGAAGGCATAGAATAATTTTTATCCCTTATATGATTTAATTGATATTTAACTAAAGTTTCATTGAAATTGGGAAGTTTAGAATAAATTGCAATTATCTTTTCATCTTCCCATCCGCGTTTTATAAGGAAAACTGCTAAGGACCAGTTTTTAAGATGATTTACTTTATTGCCTGCTTCCAATTCACCTATTACGGATTCCATACACGGAGCAATATCTGTACTTTGCCTTCCACTGTAAGGTAATGTTAACTGAACTTGTTCCGTGATTTCATTGATTGAAAAAAGAAGTTTTTCTTTAATTTCCTCATTAATCAATGATGAACGTATTGGGAAATTATCCTTTAATTTAACCTTAACAGCTTCACGTAGAATCACATTAATTTCATATTCATTTAATTTAACTTTCCCGTTTGAAACTTCTCTGTTTGATAATTTCATATGTGTGAAAGTTGAAGAGTAATTTAGATAAGTAGAAAGGGACATACAAAATTCATTATCAATTTCAATTCCTAACTCTTTCATCAAATAGTCAATTAACTTTTCTCTTTGTGCCAGTTCAATTGCACGAAAACTTTCAGCTTCAATGTAATTATCAATTTTTCTTTTAACTAAACTTGCTAAAATCCTTGTTAAAATGTAACTCTTAATGTCACGAATTATATCATTGTTCAAATCAAGAGGATTATCTTTTATGTAATTTGGAAGAGTTATCCTCTTATATTTTAACGATTGTAAAAGACGATTTTTTGAAATTTCAATTAAATTGGAATCTATACTTTCAGCATCAAAAATGGGAATTGTTTTTTGGAATTCTACTTTTGAAACCTCAAGAAATGGAAAATATCCATGCTCTTTTGTAAGCATGTACATATAATAGAAATAAATATTTATTAAACTTGTGAGAGTAATTTTATTATGAATTTCAAAATTAGTCTCTTAATGGTATTAATGTTAATCACTCTTGGGTGGAGTTTTAACATTGCAGATTATCTCAGTCACAATGAGAGTTCAACTAACATTGTTTCAATTGATATGATTGGACCGCAAGGCGCTTACATCATGTACTATTTGGATAACAAACCGTTACTTATGGTATATGATAATGTAATAGTAACGGATACCACTATAATAAAAACAGTATTAGAAAGGTATTACTTTGAAAAGGATTTCTTTGAGATCAGTGAACTAGAAGAAATTCAAGCAACTGCTTTATTATTCAATGAGTCAAGAAGTTATCCCTATAACGATGGTAGATATAAAACACCCCCAGGAACTAATCCTGAAAGATATTGTAGACAAATTACTGGAAGTTTACTTAGAGAATGTTATGATAAACAAAGTTGTTTACTTACATGTAGTGCATCACCTGTTTGTAAAATGGCCATAGAAGGATCTCCAAATAGGGAAGAATTTTTACAAGGAATACAATATTTACAAGATGATAGTAATCAATTTGATGATGATATCTTTAAAATTATGGAAATTACAGACGAATTTAAAAATATTGAATATACTGAATATAACGACAATATAAAAAATAAAATATCGGATTTAATAAATAGAATGGCTAACATAAAAGATACGACCACACATGTTAGAAATAATGTATTATTTTTAGATGCCTTACCCGCACCAGGATTACAACCATTATTTTGTTATCCAGTTAACTATTCAACAACTGCAGAAAATGAATTGGACGTGCTTGCAAACACATACTCTTCAAAAATGGAAAATTTATTTGAGATTGAGGAACTTGTTAAAACAGTTAAAAATGAAACAGATTACAGAATTAATTTGAAAGTTATTCTTGCAACTGAAAATGAATATACCACCAAGTATAATTCAGCAGATAGTAAATATCAAGTTGTTTATTCAAAATATGTAAAGGTAAATAAATACGTTGAAGATGTAGAATTGAGAGGAGATATTAACCTCTTAAAAAAACATTTAGATAGTGCAAGAGACAATATTTATAGCGGTGAATTTAGTAAGGCGGACCTTAGTTTAAGACAATTTGAACTTTTAAGTACAAGGTATGATGGTATAATTGATAATTATTTCGTAGATGTAAGTGCCATTGAATTGTTACAAACTAAAGTTGATAAGAAATTTATAATGGCAGAATGGGACGTTAGTGGATTAATTTTCCAGTTAGGACCACAACTTAATGATTTGAAAATTAAAAGAACTGAAATTGATAAGAAAATTAGTGCTAAAGTTAAACCAGATGAACTTGAAGGTATAAAGAGTGAATATGAAGAAATATATAATGAAATCAATGACATAATTAAAGTTAAAAGAGAACAGATGTTGGACACAACATTAACTTCACTTGTCATGAAATCTAATGATTTTTCAAATTCATTTGCAACAATTTTAGGTTCAATTGGAATGGACTATGAAACCAGAAAAACTTCAAGGGAATATGTTTTCCCACTTACACTTATTGTTGGAAGTTTATTGGTAGTTGGAGGGTTTATGAGTTCTTTCGTTTACCTTGTAGGTTCTGGGAAAGTTAGGTTACATAAAATAGCAGCAATGTTATGGTCTTTCATATTCATTTCATTTTTCATAACTGTATCTGGAGGAGCAATAGGAACATACCTTTTGATTAATGAAAAAAGTGTTAAATCAACATTTGATACGTTCTATTATAATGCATTATTGGATGATACTATTGTAATTGTATTAGATGAAAAGAAAGGTGCAATCCCAGATGGTTGTGCAAGTGAACTTACAAGAGTTTTAGAACAACAGATGAACAAGACAATTATATATTATAAAATAAATCATAATGAATGTTTGTTAATGCCAGATTTAGAAGGGAATTTAGATGCAGAGACATTAACTTTTGAGGAATGTGAAGAGAGAATGGATCCATTTACTAAAATTAGGTTAGTTAAAGATGAATCACCTTCAACCACATTTACTTTTAAATACACATCGGAAGCAATCATTGCAGGGGATAATAATTATATAAATTCATGTCAACTTGCAATTATTTTAGATGAGGAGATTTAATGAAAAGAATTATTTTTTTATTTTTAACAATTATACTTTTCGGGTGCATTCAACCTGAAGAGAAAGCTGGTTTAGGTTTAAGTGAAATTGAAATAAGTGTAGATGATGCTAAAATTAAGTTACAGGAAGCGGAAACTATTGGTATAATATTTGAAAAGAAAGATATAACACAGGAAAATTTTGTTAAGGTTCTTGAATGTGTTGTTGGGTATTCCTACAGTTTGGGAGGACTTAACAAAACAGTTATGAGTTATGGTGTGGAAGGAGATGTTTGTATGAATGAAATTTTAGGGGAAAGTACAGTTAAATTATGTTCAGAACACATTAAAGAGAATACACAATATAACATATACTTATTGGGCGGGGAAAAAGCTGAAACTAAATTTTACGAAGATCACATGTTAGTTATAGTCCCTGAAAATAATGAAATAGAATGTAAAATAAATTAATTTTTATTTTTAATATTAATATCTTAGGAAGGCACCTACGCCATAAAAACCTGAAAGAAATTGTGCTCCTTCAGTAGTATCTGTTGATATAAATTCAACTTCAGCACCGGAAACTTCTGCAAGGTTTTCAAACAAATCAATTAGATTTTCATCTTCAATAATTTCAATGTTTGAATTGTTACATTTTGGACATTTAAATTCGGAATTTTTATCGTGTAATATTTTAATATTATTTTCACCACAAGATTTACATTTATATTTAACTCTATGTAAATACATGTCTTCTGAGAGTAGAAGAGTGGCAACCCTATTTTCATTTAATGCTTTTTCCACTTGTAATGCACCATAAGTTGCTTTATTCTCTGTGACTACATCTTTAATGAACCTTAAAACTAATTTTTTTTCGTAAACTGCTTCCTGGTTTTGTATTATTTCATCTACTTTCATTACCATTTCTTGTATACCATATTCATCAGAGTAACCTACATCAAGTTTACCTATTACCTTAATTTGATAATTGAAATGATCTCCATCAACGAAATATTCCTTTATTGGCCCAGGGCCTCCAATAATTACACCTTTCATGTTTTCAACGTTAAGGAAAGCTTCATCCATGGCTTCACCCACTCTTTTGTAATATAATTCTTTACCTTCCTCAACTAACCTCTGGTACCTTAGAGCACTTTGCCCTCCCTTTGTGGTTTTTGAAGGGGCAGTGGAATGAATCTCACGCATAATTCTTACGTTTTTACCTTCAAGGATTGCCACGGTTGCATCTTTACCATCAATTGCAACTAAACCATATGACTCTTTAGGTTTTGTAAATATTAAAAGAGGTTCTAAAAAAAATGAGGAGTCACACCTGTACAATTGAATTGAAATAGGGTCAGGGGGAACTATTGTGAACGTTTTAATATCAGATTCACCTTCCTTCTTTGAAATGTTACCAGCGAAAATAGCAATACCCTCATCTGGAGGTTTATTGAAATGTTTTAACGTGTTAAGTATTCTTTCAAGAGCTCCAAGAACATTGTTCATGGTTTTCTTGGATTTAATGTTACTCGCTTGACTATATTCAGAACGTAACCTATTTGAAACATCTGCAATGGGATAATTGGGAGGTATGTAAACACTAATTAATTCAGTTCCTGAACCTCTTATTTCGGCGAGTTCTTGTATAACCTTCTTAAGTTTTCTTCTTTCGTGGTCTAACTTTTTATCATCTTTTGAAATATAATCACCTTACAAATTTTTTGATATTTTATACATGAGTAAATCTCTCCTACATAATTCAACAGAGGAACGACTTACATCTAATTTTCTTCTGAAATTGTTTAAAACTGAACTTGAATGTCTTAATTGAACTAAGTTTTCAT
>CAYOAB010000030.1:6570-9487 GCA_964401875.1 Microcaldota archaeon | reverse complement strand
AAAAGGCGGTTGTGATGCTAAAGAATTTGAAAGAGTTTCAAAAGATAAAACTTCCCAACAAGCATTACATAATTTACTAACTAATTCTAGTATAGGCATTTCAAAAGAAACAAGTGAAGAAAAAGGTGAAGGAGAAGGTAAAGGTGCAAAGGCCTATGCCTTTACAAATCAAGAGCTTATTAAAGAAGAAAAAGCAATAAAACAAAAACAATTTGATAGCACTCACATAACTAAAGAAGAAGATAAAGAGTTAGTAGAAGAATTACATAAAAAGAAGGACAAAACTGCATCAAATAAAAATGCCATTTACATGGCTACTGAACAAGGACAACAGGGAGCAGTTAAAGCTTATTGTAATAAACAAATACAAGATGACTTAATTAAAAAACAAAAAGAATTTAATGAAAAATTCAATGAACTTAGTAAACATAATAACGACAAATTCAAATTTGAAAAAGAAGAAAATAAAATATATGTTACTATGGTCCATCACGATGGAAAATCCAAAAGAGAAGTTTTATATGATGAAAATGGATTAAACCGTGAAACTGCATTGAATTTATATGAAGTCGCAAATGTTTATACAAAACATAAAGATCTAAAACAACAAAAAAGATATGACAAAATCCGTAACGCAAATGATTTAAATTTAGAAAAGGCAACTGAAATAAGAAATTTAATAACTGAAATGGTATTTTCGAATGAAGAAGTTCAAAAGGCCTTTAATGAGGCAAATAAAAAATACAAAGAGGATAATCCAGGTTATTATTTATCAAAACATGGTTTCGCTGCAGGGTACCTAAACGAAGTTTTAAAAGTTGAAGAAAGAAAAAGAAAAAAGAAGTAATTTTTAATTTTCCTTTCCTATTTTAGTTTATGGAAGAAATATACCTTAACAAATTAGATTTACTCATTTCAAAAATAGAATCGGCCCTTAAAACAGATAAAACTGTAATTGTTCAAACTGCCCCTGCGTTACGTGTAAGTTTAGGTGAAATATTTAATCGTGAAATAGGTGAAGATAATACAAAAAAACTTGTAGGTGTATTGAAAGAGCTAGGATTCAAACATGTAATTGACACTTCATTAGGTGCAGATGTTGCTTCTTATTTAGAAGCACAAGAATTCATAAAATACATGAATGAAGGTAACGAAACTGTATTTCCAAAATTCAATTCCTGTTGTATAGGTTGGATGATGTATGTTAAAAGAAAACACCCTGAACTCATGAACAGTTTATGTCCCGTAATGTCTCCGAACTTAATTGCTGGTGGCCTTGCTAAACTTTACATGAGTAAAAAGTTAGGGAAAAAACCAGAAGATATAATTGTTGTAAGTATTATGCCTTGCACCTTAAAAAAATATGAAACATTAAACCTTTCAAAGAATGGTATGAAATACGTTGACTATGTTTTAACAACAGTTGAATTAAGTGAATGGATAAAAAGAAAAAAAATAAATTTCAATGAAGTTAAGGAACAAGATTTTGATTCAATTTTACCCCATAGTTCAAAAAGCGGTATAATATTCGGTGCCACTGGCGGTGTTGCAGAATCAATAGTTTCCGCAGCTGCACACATTATGAAAAAGGAAATTGAAGTTACTGATTTAAGAAATGACAATGACATTTACAGAAAAAAGTATAAGTTAGATGGACATGAAATAAGTGTAGCTAAAGTGTGGGGTTACAAAAACCTTGAACATCTCTTAGAAGAAATTAAAAACGGTGAATTCTACCATTTCATTGAAGTTATGCAATGCCCCATGGGTTGCGTTGGTGGCCCAGGACAACCTTTCACAACTCCAGACAATGTTAAGAAAAGAGCAGAAGGTATGCGTTCAACTGCACAGAAATCTGAGATTAAAACTTCAATTGAAATAAAAGAACTTGAAGATATAATTAATTCAATTTTTGAAGAACATGGTAATTGTGCACTTAAATTTTCTGATTTATAATTTTTTACATTCTATTTTTTAATATGAAAATCAAAGGATTCAATTTAAATGAGGTTAATTCATTTTCTTTACTTCTAAAAAACTATTCAAGTATAGGTATACAAGCAACACACTTATCACAAGCAGACGAAATTCTTGAAAAAATTGTTAAGGAAAGAGAATGTACATTCTATTTAGCATTTACTTCTAACATTATAAGTTCAGGGTTAAGGGAAATAATTTCACAATTAATTCTTCTTTCTAAACCTTCAGTTATAATTACAACAGCAGGTGCAATTGAAGAAGATATAATGAAAAGTTTAAGTTCCTTTGAACTGGGAACATTCCAAGCTGACGATAAAGAATTAAGAAAAAAAGGCATAAACAGAATAGGTAACATTTACGTATCCAATGACAATTACATTGCACTTGAAGAATTCATCCAACCACTTCTACAAGAAATATATAAAAAGAAAAAAACAATTTCAGTAAACGAATTAATAAAGGAAATTTCACTTAAAATTAAAGATAAAAATTCATTCCTTTTTTCTTCTCTTAAATCTAAAACTGAAGTTTTCTGCCCTGCAATAACAGATGGTGCGTTAGGTGTTCAAATCTATTTATTCAAACAAAAACATCCAGATTTCTGTATTGATGTTTCCGGTGATATGAAAAAGTTAGCTGATATAACTTTACTTTCAAAGAAAACCGGTGCCTTAATTATAGGAGGCGGCCTAGCTAAACATCACACTATTGGTGTAAATCTCTTAAGGGACGGGTTAGATTATGCTGTATACATTTCAACTGCAACTGAACATGACGCCTCATTAAGCGGTGCATTCCCAAGGGAAGCTATAAGTTGGGGCAAACTTAAACAAGATTCAAAACATGTTTTGGTTAATGATGAAGCTTCAATTTCATTACCATTACTAGTTCTTTCTTTAAATGAAAAAATAGGAAAATTAAATAAAAAATAGAGAAA
>CAYOAB010000030.1:0-6470 GCA_964401875.1 Microcaldota archaeon | reverse complement strand
GGTTTCTTAACCTTAGGTTCTGTCTTTGCAGGACCTTTAACGTAAGGATCAAGTATATCAATTGCTCTTGCAATTGCATGATCAACTTCCTTCTCATTCTTAGCACCAGTACAAATGATTTTACCATTCTTGAACAATAAAAGTGAAGATTTAGGGTTTAACAATTTAAGTATAGCTCCTGGGAATTGTTCAGGTTCATATTCAACCTCTTCAACTTCCATGGCTATTGCGTATAAATCCAATTCAACACCCAATGCTGCGGATGCAACAATGTTTTCAATTTTAAATTTAGGTTGTGCGATTCCGCCTTTTTTCTTTTTCTGTACGTATGGGTTAAGTATGTTAATGGCTCTCAATATAGCATTACCTACTTCCTTCTCATTCTTACCACCCGTACAAATGATTTTACCATTTTTAAACAATAACAATGACGCTTTTGGGCCTCTCAATTTAAGTATAGCTCCTGGGAATTGTTCAGGTTCATATTCAACTTCATCAACTTCCATAGCAATTGCATATAAATCTAATTCAACTTCTAATGCTGCAGACGCAACAATATTTTCAATCCTGAATTCAGGTTGTGGTATTTTTTTACTAACCATTATGTTCACCTTTTTAAATACTATTTAAAAATACCCTGTTAAATTTAAAAAGGTATATAGCACAAAATAACTATACTAATATCAAAAGTAGTGTGAGGTAGATTCAATATGGTAAAGAGATCAAAAGGAACATTATCGACGTATACAAGAAAGTTGAAATCTAAAGGTAAGGTAGGTATGACTAGTATATTCCAGGAATTTAATCCTAACGATAAAATCGTTATAAATTTAAAAGCAGGACATTCTGGTATGCCTCACCCAAGGTACAGAGGTAAGCATGGTGTTATTTTAAACAAACAAGGTAATGCTTACGTAATTGAAATTAAAGATGGTAACAAGAAGAAAACATTAATTTCATACCCGGTACACTTAAAGAAGGTGTAAACATGATAGGAAAAGAAATACTTTCACATAAACCAGTTCCCCTCTGTGACGTTGCAGAATTACTTTCTGAACGTGAAAAAGATGGTGAATTAGGTTTTGAACAGAAAGGTGCTCTTGAATACGCATCAAAATTCAGACATTTATCTAAAGATAAATGTGAAGAGTTAATTTCAAAGTTATTGGAATTAGCTTTCATGTCTGAAAACATGGCAGTTAAATTAGTTGACATTTTACCTAAAACTGAAGAGGAAGTTACTTTAGTTTTTGGGCAAGAGAAAAAAGATATAACTAAAGGACAAGTTAAAGAAGTTTTAGAAATCATATCTAACTTTTAATAAGGTGTTTTAATATGACATATACTCCCTATCAAAAACAAATGGAAGAACAAGCTTACGTAATAGATTTTTTACCCTATGGTAAATCTGATGACCCGCGCAGGCAACCTGTAGTTCAAGCATTGGGAGAAAGTTTTTTCACACTTTTAGAATTATACCCTAAACAAGGTATGAATTTAGAAATTGGAGAGAAAATTTACGTTGGGAAAGGTGAAAGAGATAAAATAATTAGTATAAGGGGCAGAGTGAATTATGAAGAGTTAACTTCAAATGGTAAAACCTCTTTACAAGAAATGATAATTAAAATTATACATTTACGTGAACCTGAATTTATATCTTTCTTTAACAAGAGTGGTTCAATTAATATAAGACAACATCAATTAGAGTTAATCCCAGGTATAGGTAAAAAGATAATGAACATAATAATTGAAGAACGTGAAAAGAAACCTTTTGAAAGTTTTGAAGATTTAGAAAAAAGAATTCATTTAAGTAAAATTGATGAATTAATAGCGCAGCGTATAGAAGAAGAGTTGAAGGGTTCAAAATACTATGTTTTCGTTAGACCTTCAAGGTATTAATTATGCGTTTAAATAAAAGTTTAGGACAACATTTCCTTTCTGATTTTTCTTATTTATCCCGTGAATCTAAATTGTTTAATTGTAATAATAAAATTGTTTTAGAGATTGGCGGTGGGGACGGTCGTCTTTCTAAATATATATTTAGAGAATGTAAAAAATTATACATTGTTGAGAAGGATCCGCGTTTCATTGATTATTTAACTTCATATTTTTCAGGATTTAATAATGTGAACGTAATGGGCGATAATTTCCTTGAAATTACACCATTTTATGTTGATTTAATTGTAGGCAACGTTCCATACTACATTTCTTCAGAAATTGTCTTCAAATTATTGGAATGGCCCGTAAACCATTCCTTTTTAATGTTCCAAAAGGAATTCGGTTTAAAACTCTTAGCAGAAGGTAAAAACAAGTCCAGATTATCATTTTTCTCACAATACTATTTCAATTTAAAGAAACATTTTATAGTTCCTAAAAAAGCGTTCACCTCCCCTCCTAAAGTGGATTCAATTTTAATTGAATTTAATAGGAAGAATGTGCCCCCATTAAGTGAAGAAGTCCACGAACTAATTTCTTTCTTTTACCAGCATAAACCTAAAACAATTAACGCTTCACTTAAACTTTATATGAAAACTCACAAAATTATAATTAATATTTCTGAAATTACTGAATATTTAACTAAACGAATTTATGAACTTAACACTAATGAAACACTTGAACTTGCAAATAAAATATTAAAAAAATAAGATTTATTTTTTACTTTTTTTAATTGTTGTTGTTGATTTATTTTCAATCTTATGTTCTTCTTTAGCTTTTGGATTTTTTTCTATTATTAGTTTGTAAATTTCCAATCCTGCAATTACTATAACAACAGGTGCTAAGAAGATTGATAAACTTGAAGCAATATACAATAAAGGCAATAATGCATTAGTTCTCATGAAGTTTGAAACAATTGTCAATGAAATTGTTCCCACAAGCATGGACACCGTTGCCGTTAAAAACCTTTTCAAATTAACTTCGAAAATGTTAATCAATCCCACAAAAATACCCATGAACATCAACAATGTTAATGCTTGAGTACTTTCATAATGCATAGTCCCTACGATAACGGATACAATAATACCTAATATAAATACTATTTCTGCTACTTTTTCCCAACTACTCATATTTACACCTATAAAAGATTAAGGTAAAAAATTTAAAAAGGTATAATTATATTTTATCTTTATCACGCATATATTTTCTTAACTTTTCAGGTATGGATATACTGCCATCTTCATTCTGATAATTTTCAATTATGGCAACTAAACATCTCTCAATAGGTAATCCTGTAGAATTTAACGTGTGTAAAATTACTTTTTCATTACCTTTATTCATTTTAATGTTAAGTTTTCTCGCTTGATAATCTATCAAATTTGAACAAGATATCAATTCTCTATAAGTTCCTTGAACGGGCATCCATACTTCAATATCATATTTCCTTGAAGCGTTATCGTTTAAATCCCCACTTGCAATGTCTATTGTTCTGTACGCAAAACCTAATCCTTCAACGACCTTCTCACTTATTTTAATCATCCTTTCCATTTCATTCCAACTTTCTTCAGGGGTTGTGAAAACAAATTGTTCAATTTTATCAAAATGGTGAACTCTAAACAATCCTTTTGTATCTTTACCATGTGCTCCCGCTTCCCTTCTGAAACAGGGTGAATAACCTATATACCTAATAGGTAATTCTTTTTCTTCAAGTATTTCATCAGCATGGAAAACCGCTAAAGATTGTTCAGAGGTTGCAATTAAGTACAATTCTTCTCCTTCAATTTTGTATAAAGATTCCTTAAAGTCTCCTAATTCTGCTGCCTTTTTCATATAAGGTTCTCTTAACATGTAAGGTGTTCTCATTAATGTGTACCCTTCTTCAATTAAAACATCTATAGCATAATTGGTTAAAGCAAACATAAGTTCAGCTAAACCGCCTTTCATGTAATAAAACCTTGCACCGCTTACTTCTGAGGCCTTTTCCAAGTTAGCTAATCCTCTCTCAACTATTAAATCCCCATGACTTTTCAATTCAAAAGTTTTTTCTTTCTTTTTTCCTTTTTCTCTTATAACTTTAAATTGTGTTTCGTCACCATAAGGAACATCTTTATGTAAAAGGTTTCCCACCTTGTACATGTAATTATCTCTTTTCTCTAAATATTCATCAACTTTCTCTTCCAAATCTTTAATTTTATCATTAACTTCTCTCATTTCCTTAATTTTATCTTCTCCACTTTCACCCTTCTTTTTAATCTCATTTATTTCTCTTGACACTTCATTTCTATATTTCCTTAGATTTTCAACTTCTTTAAGGGCATTCCTCCATAATTCATCATATTTTATAACGTTATCAACATTATCTTTCTCTCTCATTCTTTTCTTTTCACTATCGTAAATTATTTGAGGGTTTTTTCTAAATATCTCTATGTCTATCATTTTTATAACAACTCTATATATTTATAAAATAAAAATGATTTAAATTATTTCATATGAATTCTTTTTCAAATGAATTTCCAGTTTTAAGGAAATATTCATACTTAGATAATGCAGCTACCTCGTTAAAACCTGTAAAAGTAATAGATAAAATGAATGATTATTACTTAAATAACTCTTCAAATGTTCATAGGGGGATTTTCAAATTAAGTGAACGGGCAACTGAGGATTATGAAAAAACAAGGGAACACATAGCTACTTTTTTCAATTCTGAAGTAAATGAAGTTATATTTACTAAAAATACAACAGAATCCATAAATCTTCTCTCCTACTCTCTTTCACATGATTTAAATGAAAACGATTTGATATTATCTACTATAATGGAACATCATAGTAACTTAGTTCCTTGGCAATTCTTAGTTCAAACAAAAAAAGTAAAATTAGATTTAATCAATCTTGGTGAGGATAAAGTAAATTTAAACTACGTTGATTTAGAAGAAAAATTAAAGAAGGAAAAACCGAAAATGTTTAGTTTTACGCACGTTTCAAATGTTTTGGGAACGATTAATAATGTAAATGAAATTTGTTCCTTATGTTCTGACTTGAATATTAAGACTGTAATGGATTGTGCACAAAGTGTTCCTCATATGAAAGTAGATTTCAAGAAAATCAATTGTGATTTTATGGCCTTTTCTGCTCATAAAATGTTAGGTCCAACAGGCTTAGGTATTTTAATAGGTAAAAATTCATTTCTTAATGAAATGTCTCCTTTCCTATTGGGTGGAAGTATGATTTCTTCAGTACAAAAAGAATCATTTAAAACTGCTCCACCTCCACAAAAGTTTGAAGCGGGAACTCCTCCCATTGCAGAGGTTATAGGTTTCAATGAATCATTAAATTATATTTCAAAGATAGGTTTTGATAAAATTAATTCTCTTGAAAAAAGTGTACATTCTTATTTGTTAAAGAGGATTACTGAATTAAATTCAATTGAAATTTATTCTAACATTGAAAATTCAACGGGAGTATTAACCTTTAACATTAAAAATGTAAGTCCTCATGATGTTGCTTCTATTCTTGATGAATTTAACGTTTGTATTAGGGCAGGTAATCATTGTGCACAACCATTACATACATATTTAGGCATTAAAGGTTCAGTACGTGCTTCATTGTATTTTTATAACACAAAGGAAGATGTTGACAAGTTAATTGAGGGGTTAAAAAAGGTTGAAAAGTTATTTATTCAATAAAATATTCTTCTGTATATTTAACTGATTCGACTTTTAAATTTAAAATTTTAATTAAATTAAGGAATTCATAAAATTCATTTTTTATTGAATTGTAATTCTCTTTTATCTTAATATTATGTTCCCTATTATTATTTGAATCTTTTTTCATTGTTTTTGGTGTTTTCAATTCAAGTATTTTTTCAAAAATTCCTTCAGAATAAATAATCTCATTATTATTTTCTTTTAATACTTCGTTTAACTTTTCTACTTTTAAATCTAATAATTTAATCTGTAATTTAAATGAAATTTTATTGTACTTTAAATCTTTGTTGAATACCATGTGTCTATGTATCCTATCATTCATGTGTTTATTAGGATTTAATGGGTTTAAATACATTACTATTCTATATTTTTACATGTGTATGAAAAAAGCAATAAATTCAGCAAAACAAGGAATAAAGAGAGGTGATGGTGGTCCCTTCGGAGCTTGTATAGTGGATAAAAAAGGTAATGTGATTGCGGTTTCACATAATAAAGTATGGAAAAATTGTAATCCCACTTCACATGCAGAAATTAATGCAATTAACATGGCATGTAAAAAGTTGAAAACAATTAATTTATCTGGGTGTACAATTTATTCAACTAACGAACCTTGTCCTATGTGTTTCGGTGCAATTCACTGGGCAAAAATAGATAAAGTAGTATTCGGCACTTCAATTGATGATGCAGCAAAGTATGGGTTTAATGAACTTAAAGTATCAAATTTCACTTTAAAGAAAATGGGCAAATTAAAGAAACCTATTTTAGAACAAGATTTAGAATATTATGAAGAATGCGTTTCTTTATTTAAAGAATGGAAAAAATTGAAAGGTA
>CAYOAB010000029.1:0-9793 GCA_964401875.1 Microcaldota archaeon | reverse complement strand
AAAGAAATAATCACCGGTGTCAACAGTGTTCAACATAAAGAAAAGGCCATTCGTTAATGCATCTTCACTTAAACCTTTATCGTAATTTTTAACATTTGATATATTATATTTTCCATCTTTATATACAGAATTTGAACCATCAGGTTCATATAAATTATTTATTGAAGAATAGAAATTACTTAACAGAGACCAGAAATATTCATCATTACCCCTATCTTTCTTTAACGAATCAAGAGCTACACCTTCATCTGGTGTTTTACCTTTATCAATTTTGTAAATATCAAAGTAACCATCGGACATGAAATCATAAAGAGTAGGGTTGTATGAAACACCAGTATCAAATTCTTCTTTCAACCTAATACTTGAAGGTAATTTTTTAACTTCCATTACACTCCATATATCATCTTCATTAGCATTAGTGTTTAAACCTGCACTTGGTAACATACTCGTTTCATGTGCGAAAGCATCAACATTATAACGGCACCACCATACTCTTTGATCACTATAATAATCATTTGTTTTTCCATTTCCTTGACCATCCACAGATATCCAGTAATTACTAGTAGAACTACAATATTCTTTTATTCTATCTTCTTCAGATTTATCCGCAGGTGCTTCGGGTTTATCTTCACAATTATCAAGAATTGGTTCATTATCACCTTCTTCCTTAAAACTATCAGTAATATATAAACAGGAACCTATATTACCCAAACAAATATCATCATAATTGTACCCGTTACAAAAATCAGTATTTGTGTAAAATTTATCTTGGCAATTAGTATCGGGATCGGTATTGTTACAATATCTTCCACTTGCACCACCCCATCCACAATACATACCGGTGGGAGTGTAAATCATTACAGCACCATCATAATTAACAACATCTGAAAGTGTTGTTCGCAAAGAAGTTGAATCAACATCAAATTCAAAATCATCTTTATCATTAGTGTTAAGGGGATTTTCAAAATCATTGGCATAATAAATACATCCATCATAATGCCCTGCAAAATCTGTAATCTCTTCAAATGATTCTGTCGGGTTATAATAACCACAAATATAATCTGCCTCATAAGGATTTTCTGATAACTTCATTCTCACATCATTTATTATCTCACCATTTGATAATTCAATATCTGAATAATAATAACCATTAACACGCTGTTCAACTTTTTGAATTGCATATTTATAATTCATATTAATTGTTCGCATATAAGTTAAACTTTCCCTATTATCACCATTTAAATCAAGCATTTCGGGAACATCATAAGCGAATGCTTGGGGATATAATTCATTATTAAATGGAACTATAAATAAGAAATCACCACAACCAGAATCTACCCATTTAGCTTGTTCTCCAACATAATTCCCATCAGTTTCTTGTATTTCATCAGAGTAAATGTCATTGTAAGTATCATAACCCTTTACAAGATTTGAGAAGGTGGTATCTGCTAATCCTGCCATGTACCACCTATTTGGAACTGCCTTTACATCTTTCATTCTTAAATAAACATTTGCAGTGTTCAAAAGCTTTGAAGTAGGATTATCATTAGTTGTAAATGCTCTTGCAAGGATTGAATAATCATCTATTTGTGTATCAGATGGTGATTCATAAACTTTACTATCAACATTAAGTTTGAATTTACTTTCATCACCATAAAACCTATAAGCACGAACATTTTTAGTTTCATTTAAACCACTTATAAACCCTGAAATGAAATTAAAATCTAATGTGTTTGTTGATTCTTCATCAGGTGCTAAATATAATTCGCCTACCTCTCCTCCACCAGCATCTAAACGATTTAAATTAATTTGAACATCATTCAACCCATAATTAACTAAAATTAAAATGTCACTTATCTCTCTTGTTTTAGAGGTACTTAACAAATCATCATGGTATTGAATTTGATTTAAATCACCAGAATCTTCAATGTTATAAAGTTTCATGTAAGCCGCAGTTTCAGCTCCTGGGATGTTATTCAAATTAACTGGGAGGTTAGTTTTTCCATTAAATTCAATACATAAATCTTTAGTGTTTTGTGGCATTAAAGTAAATGCACGAGGTTCATATGCCAAATTGTTAAGAACATATTTGTAAGGTGCTGTTCCTTCCACCTCAACATTAAATGGAGTATAATCCATAACAACTGTTTTGGAATTATCAACAGCTAATACCTTAACTATCTTTTTACCCGTACCTGTGTCAATTGTGAAATCAACATCCTCTTTTAAAATGTTATGATTAGTTTCACCATAAATTACGGGGACTGATGAAGAAACATACGCATTTCTAATTGAACTACTACCTTTTTTGAAATCTAATATCCAATCTGAAATAACATATGAAACGTTTGCTCCTTTAGGTACTTCATAAATTTCGGTTTTGTAAGGATTATCCAATTTTAATTCAACGTTACCTATCCTTGAATAAACAAACACAGGAAGGGAATCATCGTAAGCTAACATTTTTTTTGCTAGTAATAATATATCTGAAGATGGAACACCATTCAAAATCTGAACACCAAAATTTAAATTGTTATAATTCCCAGACATTTTTTGCATTTCAAGTTCACTAACAGAATCAACTGTGGACTCTATAACAAAATAACCATATATTGGATTTGAACTTAATGGTGTGTCAGATTGAACCTCTTTACCATAATAAACCCTTTGAGTTAATGAAGAAGAAACGTTAAACTTCAAGTTATTCTTAAATTTAATTGGAGAAGTTAAAGTAAATGTTTGTGAAGAATAATCTGAAATATACTTTACATCTTTAGAGATTAACATTCTGCTTGAATCAATTATAATAGAAGTTCGTGTTTCTAAATATTCACTGGATTCAAATTTACCTTCCAACTCAATTTTATAATCACCTTCTTTGTAATCATACTTTATATATTTCCCCCCTCCTAAAATAAATGAAGTTGGTTGTGTATTACCATAATTATAAATAATTACAGTTAATGATTCTTTACCAGTATTTTCAAATATAATTTCAGGTGTTTGAAGATAATAACTAATGGTCGTAAAACCTATTTTATTATTGAAAGATATTTGTGAATATAAATGATAAGGAATATTATCAGAACTGGTTATACTTATTTCACGAGGTGGTTTTAAAGTAACATCCTTTGAAGATAAATCTTCAAACTTTTCAAGCATATAAGTTAATGGAGAACCATAGAATGTTTTATTATAAATGTAACCTTCATTATCATTTCCAACAAATAAATAATAATTAGTTTGTTCAGCAACAATTAAACTTTCCTTTACTTGTTCAGTAGATATTTTGTATAGCCCTTTAGAGAATTTAATTGAACAATTCATACTATTTCCTTCAAGTATGAAAGATTGAGATGTAGATTGTGAAATGAATGAATAATATATTTTAGTGTCAGCTTCATCATTATTAATAAAACATACTGTTCCACCTTCTTGGATTTGTCCCTTAGATTGTAAAATATTAGAAGAAACAACTTCAATGTTTAGAATTGAAGAATTTATAGTTTCAACATCAAAGTAACCTCCAGTTGTAGTATCTACAAAATGTATTGTGTTATCTTTTTTGTTAGCCCAATCATAAGAACATACTTTACTACGTGAAGGTAAATCAATTGTACCAGTGTAATCACCCTCAAGGGATAAAACCCTATCAAAATCGTAAGGATTATTTATACATATAAAATCTCCTTGAATTGGAGTTACATATTCGGGAGAATATTCATAATCATTTAAAGTAATAGTATTACCCACATCATTTGGGAAAACAATTATGTGTCCAGAACCAGGTAAACCATATAAACTTGAAACTTTATACACTCCAGGTTCCCCTAAAGTGAAACAACATTCAAGACCCGAAGCAACAGATTGAGCTTGAACAAATTTATAATTTTTATTTGAATCTCTAAGAGAACTTAAAAATGTAAAACTGGTTTCACTATTATATTTGAGAAATGTTTTTAGATTAATATTTTCATAACCATACAATAATAAATAATTAGTAGGTGATGGGATCTTCATTGAATCAAGATAAACAAAACCATTAAGATTATTGGATAAAGAAGGACTTGTTTTCATTTCAAGAATTAAATTTATTTCATTTTGTAATGGATTACTTATACACAATTTTGAACCTAAAGGTAATGTGATAGCACTTGGAGTGAATTCTAAATAATTCATATTCTTTTTAATAACAGGATAATCAAACTTTTTTGAACCTGTAGTTAAATCTGAGAAATATGAATTTAAACCAGAACAAAATATACTTCCAGGAATAAGCGGGTTTGGATTTTCTTCTGCACACAATAAATAATCATAAATATCAACATAACCATCAGAATCAAAATCATGTAATTCATTATACAAAGAATATTCATGTACAGTCATTGAAGAAACATCAGTTTCATATGCTATCCAACTTATACATACCTCTTCACCATCTTGTTCATCACATATAAAAAATTCACCTGAATCATAAGAATCAAAAGTAATTCCTTTTGAGTTTGATAACTTTTTAGAAAATGGAGCAGACGCGTATAATGTGCTTAATTCAACTTCATTATTATAAAAGAATTTC
Organism: Microcaldota archaeon; assembly: GCA_964401875.1. GTDB lineage: Archaea > Micrarchaeota > Micrarchaeia > CAILAH01 > CAILAH01 > CAYOAB01. Next base: position 5,217 of record CAYOAB010000029.1, on the reverse strand, counting down.
AATTCACCATTTTCATTTAATTTAATTTTATTATCAACATCCTTAATTACTGTTGGTTCAATAACATTAACTGTTCCTCTAAATTGTATTGAGTTAGAATCATCTACATAAACATAAGTTTTACCTAATTCGAAATTTGTATCGGGCCCAGTTTCATAACAAACACTATCACCCGAACTTAAATTTGCTAAAAGAGAATCTTGTACATACAATTTTCTTGTTTTAACTCCATCATTCTTGAAACATATTGAACTTCCTGAAAATACTTCAACTTCGCTAGGATTTAACCTCTTATTACCCGCTTCAACAATAACATCTGCAGTTATCTCTGGTTCACATTCTTCGCGAGCACGGAAATATTCTTCAAAGGTGGACCCCTGCCCAACCATAAAAGTTAACATTTTATTTTCAGAGTTACCCAACACATTTTTGAAAAGTTCTGCTTCAAATCCGTGAACACTGAACATGTAACCTCCTTGATCACTTGTAACATCAGTTTTTTCACAACCAGTATAGAAATACTCTGCAGAATCTCCAGCACGAGTACAAACATAATTTGCATAAGTTACAATTTCACAAGCACATTGACATACAAAATATCTTTCTTCATAAGAACCATCATCTTTGTGAACTGTTTGTGCCCTATCAATTTCAACACAAGGAGTTAAACCTGTACAAAAAGAGTTTTCATCAGTTTTAACACTTAAATCATTGTAAGAATAACCTCCCATATTTTCTGGTTCAGTAGCTTTTTTATCTTTTATACCTTGCTTTAAATCTTCTTTCCTGTTTTCTTGACAAGTATTACATTCTTCTTGTTTATTTTCATCAATTACACCAGTACTTATAAGACCTTCATCTACACTATTACATAATTCACTACATGGATCTTCAACAGGTTTAACTTCACCATCTTCACTAAAAAAGGAGGAAGTATAATCTGAAAGATAAGCATAATCCGTTTGAAGATTTCTTAAAATCTTTGTTGGATTTTCTTTATTTCTTTCACTTTCAAAAATAGGGTTGTAAGCAAAATCAATTGAATTGTAAGGATATTTAATGGGCATGTTTGCTAAACATTTTTGTTCAGTATAAAATGAAAGACTCCTATAATTTTTACTTTCAATTTTAATTTCATTTGAATATTTTCCTGTTTTATATTGATTATCAAGAAAAGAATAATAAAAATCAATATTATCTTCACCATACCTACCAAGTGAACCTCCTCTGAAATTTGAAACTAATTTTTCATAAGGAAGGGCAACTCCAGTGTATGGTAACTTTTTAGTTTTATCTGAACCAGAATTACCTATAATCATTTCAATTTCATAATAACCTAATCCTTCTTCTTTATTGAAATCACAATCATATTTCAAACAAACAGTTGTTGGTTTTTCTAAGGGGGTACAATCACCACCCAACTGTGTGTTATAAGTAGTTCCGCGCGGATCATCATTTGCACCTTTAGTTTGAGAAGAACATACATATTGAGTACGTTTAATTTGACTCATTTGAACCAACGTGGCACATGGCGGACTATCACACAACATACTTTCCATTTCCTGTTTAGGCATTTCGGAAATAGTTATAACAGCAGGTAATCCTTCCCTATATTCTAAAACACATCCGGAAAGGAACAATAATCCAAATAAAAATAATATATATATTCTCTTCATACTTTAACCCCCTCTACATTTAATAATTCAATAAGTAATTTTTTATTATGTTCTTCTTCTTGTTTTAAGTAAAACAAAATTGGAATATCTTTACCATACTTGAGTATAGTTGAATTGTCAAAACTTGAATAAACATAAACTTCATAGTTTTTACTATAAGTATAATATTTTTCCACACCAGTATAATTTAACTGATTTATAAATTCTTCACAAAGAAAAATTTCATAATTCCCTGAACATTCCATTTGACTACCTTTTTCATTAACATCAGTGGAGAAATAAGACAAAACACATTTGCCATTAGAAAGGAAATAATTTTCCATTTTAACTAAATAATTACCTTGATTAAAATTTATTTTTGAAATTGATTCAAACACATAAAACTCATTCAATTTACCTTTATACTTTTCAGAAACATAAAATATAGTATCATTATTCATTGTGTATTTGTAATCCCTCGAATATTTAATAGATTCCTCAATAGGAAATAAAGAAGTACAATTTGAATTTAGATCATATTCAAATTCATCAAATGACGGAAGGTCTGATACAGAAGGTTTTTCAAGAGAATTCTGAGATTTTAAAAAATCTAATAGACCACTTTCTTTAAATTTTTCATTAACATATTTGCCTAAATCATGATCTTCACAGAAAGAACAATTTTCACCAATATCTGATTCTGTGAAATTAAAATCTAAAGGAGCGGTTAAATTTAAATCCATATTATCATAAAATGAATGGACCTTTTGTCTTGAGAAAGAAATGTAAACTGAAAGAATTAAAACTAATATGAAAAGAATTGAAATAAGAAAAATGTGATTTTTATCTTTTGAATCCAAATTCATATTACTCTCACCATACCTCTTCCGATATCAGAAATGTTGCCACCTAAGATTTGGGCAATTACTCTTACAATAATTAAACAAATTAACATAGTCAAGAAAGGATAATAGAACGTGTATACTTTAATTTGATTAAGTCCACTTATATTAAGTGATGGAATACTCGGACCAGTATCCTTATTAGTTTCTTCTGAATCTTCAATCAATGAAAGAACAGCAGTAGGATCGAGAGGACATTTCTTTTCAGAATCGGGAATTTCCGTTGTCTCAACTTCAAAATTAACACTACATGCAGAAGGTAATTGAGGACCATTAAAATAAAATAATGCCAAAAAGAAAGGATAAAAGAAATATGTTGTTATAGCTATTGCCATAATTGCAGCACCACCTCCTCTTGTAAATGGAACTGATCTCAATAAAATACCTAAAGGCAAATAAACAGCAAACATACTTGCTTCAATCCATTGTAATAAATTAATTTGAAAGTAACCTGCAATTGAAAGCCACATTACTTCTTCCGCTTTAATATAATTTCGTAAAATATCATCCCACAATCCTTGTGAAACTAAAATGTATCTTAAAGGAATTGCAATTGGAACTGAAAATACAGTAGCACCAATACTAGTCATTAACCACGTTTCTTTTTCATTAACTTCATTTGCAGCGTCACGGAAATCATTTTTAAGACAATCCGTAGAAGAAATTAAATAAACATAAGCAACACCAAAATTATTCACTCCCATACCTTCTATTCCAACAACATAATATCCTGACATTGAACTCAAAACATCTTCAAAAACCTGATTATTATTAAGAATATTACCTGTGGTTTGAAGGGCAACTAAAAGTGAAAGAATAATTACGGTTGCACCCAATTGGAAAAATTCTTCTTTAATTTTTCTATCTAAAGTGGGAACTGAAAATATTTTTGAAACCATATACAATAAAACCAATATAGAAGCAATTAAACCAACCACCAACATTGAAATTGAAAACCATCCAGGCAACCAACCTTCAAGATTAGAAGTCATCGTTTGAACTGCAGAATACCATAAGACTGTCATCATCATATCGCCCTCAAAATACCACTTATATCAGTTTCAGTACCAATACTTGCTGATAAACTGCGCACAACTGCACCTAAAACAATTATGATTAATGCAGGAATGAAAAATGTGCCTAAGATAATTGTTCCGAATGAGGAATAAATCTTATCTAAATTATTAATGAAAGATTCTCCAGTTAAGGTGAAAGTACTTAAAAAATCAATTTGACTTCCACTACCATCAACTATATCCATAATAGAACCTGATTCAAAAATAATAGCAATAAATCCTCCAATAACCCCTGCAAAAATCGCTGGGAACGCTGAAAATAATGGTGAAACCACAGTAGTTAACACAATACTTAAAGGTGTAAGTGTATCAAAAGGATCAGGATAACTTACAAGCTCAATACTATCAATATCAATAAACAAATATCCAAAGTTTAAAAATAATGGGTAAAGGTAAGATAAACCTAATACCAATGCAATTAAAACCCCACCAAATTTCCTAGTAATTGGAAATGAACGTAAAACAAGTCCAATTGGAAGTAACATTAAAAATATTTTTGAACGAGAAAATTCAAACAAAGCATATTGAAATGCTTGTGCGAAATAGGCAATCAAAACAGATTGCCCTAATGGCGCAAGAGTTTGAGCTATAAAATTACCTCCAGAAACTGGACTATACATAATAGATAAACCTGTACCGGTTATACCTGCTTGTGAACTTCCTAAAATAGAATAAGCATTAACACCATCCATTAAGGAAATATAATAATCCATAGTTTTCTTCATTAAATTAAGTTGAGTTTTTTGAATAGATGTATAGACATTATCACTATCACTCAACAATAAACCTTCCGAAGTTAAACTCACAGAACATAATATCTCAATACCTCCAGTTATAAGAATAATCATTACCATAGTTAAACCTATTTGTTGTAACTCTACCATGTAAACTCCTTCAACTTCAGGAGTGCTCATAAATTTACCATACATGAAAAATATTGAAACAAATAAAATAGAAACAAGTAAACCTATTGAAATAAGAGGTATTGAATTTTCCATTAGATTAATGTTACAATACGAAACTTTATCATCTGTACTATTAACTAAATTTAAACTGAATGAAAAAAGCAATAAAATCAAAAATATATTTTTAAAATCCATCATACCAACCTCAACATTGAAGAGAAGTCAATGTTACTTCCCAAAGACATTGCAAATTCTCTTGCAATTCCAAGAGTAATTATTATAGCTAAATAAGGCAAAACAAATCCTTCAATGAAAAACCTTACAACAAAAGTATAAATTGAACCTGAAGGAGAAACCATCTCAATTAAACTTTCACCCATTGAACTTTTACCAGTCATTGCTTCTTTCCAAGCACCAGATACTGAAAATGTTTGTATTTGACTTGCCATTAAAGTTACCATTTCTGTAACGAAAGGGGCTCCAGCATTTTCACTAAAACTTATATCTGGTATTTTATTTAAATCTTCAAGTGAAAAATCTTCTTCCTCTTCATAAAGTATAACATTAACAAGAGCTTGATTAAACAAATATATAACCGGCATAACAAAATAGAGTGCAATAAATAATGCAATCAAAGTGTTACCTGAATTACGAGTAAATTTAAATGCTCTCAAAAATA
>CAYOAB010000028.1:0-9812 GCA_964401875.1 Microcaldota archaeon | reverse complement strand
CATATAAAATGCTCCGAAATAATACATAACACCTTAACAAAGATACCTTTTATAGGGTGGTTTGTCAAGAGAACTTTAATCTACTTTCTCGGAAATATAGTTATGTAGTTTAATCTCCAACACTATTTCCTTTATAATATCGATCACCCGATGCTATTCGATATAAAGCTATTTGAATATTCTCATTTTAATTAACAAGTTCCGATGCCTTTTTCATTTATTCCTAACACTTTTTTGACGGACCCACTAATTATCTAAATAGTAGTATAATTGCTAAAATGATGTAGTTGATTACAGCTAAACCAAGGAGATTAACAAAAAACAATCTTATACAACCATTTGGGTTGGGATTCACTCTGGCGGGGGTTCTTTCTACCTAAGAAGATAATATCATCAAGAGACTGGCTAAAACAATTAAACCAAGAAATTCCATTGATCACCTCACGAATAATAGTACAAATTTTCCAAAACAGGTTTTTGGGTGATAATGCAAGATTACGCAATAAATTCTATGAATTTAGAGACTATCCAAAACATTGTGTAAATAAGAACAGTAATTAGTAGAAATCAGTAATTCTTTTATCAAATTTAATTAATCTTAAAAAATCCATAGTCGTTATCTATTAAAAGTCTTCGATCTAAAAAAGAATTAAACATTTCGCAAGTAATATCAGGTAGTAATGTACACGAATAGCAAGCAGCCAAATTTAAATTTTCCACGCCTTGTTCATCTGATCTTTCACAAATCGGGTCTGATGAACAGTTTTTTGAGCGGTCAATGGCATTACAAACTATCCGATTTAAATTAGTGATATCATCACATTGGCTAACTAAACCACCTAGGCTACCCTCGGATCCTTCTATCGCTATAATCATAAAACCTGCCATTTTATCGCTTATGTATAACCGCTCTTTAAGCGACGAAGCCGTATAGCCGATAACATATTCCAGCTCCTTTATTATTAAATGAGAAAGCGTATGAATTAATAAGAATTGAGGAGTTATTTTGTCGCTATTAATAGAAATATATTTACGTTGCGAATTGGTAGCATTTTCTTTTAATTTATTCGCTCTATTAAGTATGACCGGATTATTGCTCCACTCATCTAATCTGTTTTTTTGAATAATAAATAGAATTGCCTCGCCAAACGATTCAATCCCAGGTAAAAGCTTGGTGTTAATATTCTTTGAAGATGTTGATTGTCTTTTTACTTCATATTTTATTGATGAGAAGTCACTTTCATTTAATAGAATAGAATCAGAATCAACTGGCATTTGACGAGTAAAAGAAGTTTGAACTGAAATTTGTTTTAATTTATCTATTCTTATAATAGTTTCAAATTCTTTTATTTTATCTATCACATTAATTTTAGAAAATTTTATTGGATCCTGAGATTCGCTTTCGTTGCTTAAAAAATATTCATATTCTTCAAGTCTAAATTCTTCCTCAGTAATGTATTTATCATCATTCGATAAATATTTTTTTGTTTTGTATTCAGGGATATTATAATCAAGAAGCATATCTTTTATTATATCTTCAGTGCTTTTACCTCTCTCTATCCATTTAGCAATCAACGCTCTATTTTCGTTGCTCAAATTAATTTGTTGTATCGGAATGTAAATACTTGAAATTAGATTTGCATAATAATTACTATTGCTTGTTTTAATAACCACCTTTAATTTTCCATCACATTTTTCGTACTGATTATTTCCTAACCATGGACTCTTACCGCTACATCTTAATCTAAATCCAAACAGCCCACCTAGGTCTTCCGATTTTCCACAATTTTTACATGTAATATGAATACCCGACAGATCCGGATTCTCACTGCTTACCATGTAAGTCAATTGTTGATTATTACAACACTTTGATTCAAAATTTAATTTTATAGATCCTTTGTTTTCTTCACTCTCTTCGCATTCAGTAAACAATTGTTCGGGTTGTATAAGGCTAGTACGATTATTCCAATAATCCCAAGGGATATCTTGTATATGCCCGTTTGGGCATGTCATTATAAACCTTATTTGCTCAAGAATTGCTCCATTGCAATCCTTGTTTGAACACTTTGGAGGATAAAAGCTATTCCCATTTTTCCCCAGTTTATTCCAGTCATCGTGCCATTCTTTAAACCTCTTGAAACTTCTACATTTTGGACAAAAGAACCATTTAGGAAAATAATTTGCTCTTGGATAGACGTTCTTATCATATTCATTAGGGACATTTACTAAATATTGAAGATTTTTAAAAACAAATCTTAATCTTGAAAGTAGTCTGTCATCTATAATGATATATTTAGCTATATCATGGAACAAATAACCCCAATTATCAAATGTTTCTATTATTACAGAACAGTTAGTTGTTTCGACAAGTGAACCAATTCCACCATAATTTGAAAGGATTTTGTTCTTACCGTGTTTAAATTTCTCGTTGGACATAATTAATATTGATTAATTTTTATTTCTACTGATGGTTCCACACTTCTTACAGATTGCATCGTCGCCATTTCATCATTATTTATTTCATCTATTGTTTTAAGAAAGCTTTCTTCTTTTTTGTTTGACTTAAATTTAAGTTTATAATTATTATCATTTCCCACCCCTATTCTATTTTTCCAATAGATAATTATTTTTTCTAATTTTAATTTGATTTCCGTTTTTTCTTCTTCTGTTATCCCCAAATGGTTCTCAAATATTTTGTTAAACTCTTGAAAAAGCAAGTCTTCATTAATATTTGCTGCATTTTCATTTCTATTTTTTCCTATCTTGTGCCTGAAAAAAGTAACTACTGCCGTCAATAGCATTCGATCAAGAGTATTTTCTGTAAAAGGAGTTAGACTTAACGGCTCTATTTCTTTGTAAAATTTTTGATGAAATGACACGAAATGTTCAAAGTATGATAAGTCTCTTGAATTATCTGGATTAAGTAAAACAAAAATAACACCTTTCTTTTTTCTTGCGACACGAGAAGTAGCTTGAATGTATTCTGATATATTTCTAGGCATTCCATTTACGAGCATAATGCCAAGTCTTTCTACATCTAGACCTACTGATATCATATTGGTTGCTAACACCAAGTCAATTGCTTTCGATGTTTTAATATCGTTTTCAAACTGGATGCTTAACTTATCTAATGTATCTTTAATTCTTTCATTTGGTATTCTACTTGTAAGTTCCTGTGCGTATTTTAATCTTCTAAAATTTTCTACATTAAAATCTAACATTCTCGAATGTATTTGTTTTAAAAATCCATCTCGTAATTCAGAGCCAATTTTATTAGCCATTTTTCCAACTTCTTTCAAACTATTAAAATATGAAATAACCGTCCAAAAATTATCAGATGCTTGCCTTATCTCGTCCCCTTTATGTTTCCAAATTTCAATACGTGCATACAACATCGAGGCCAATATTTTTAACTGAGCCATCGTATAATTTTTACCAGTTGGCATTATACCTATGTACCTACGAACCGAATCCGTTTCCGTATGAGAAAAGAAATTATCTTTTGTATCAAGTGCAAACCAGGGGAACACTGATACTTTTTTTCCATATAATCGTTTTACTTGATTTTCCACATTCTTTGTAGTTGCTGTAGAAGCAATAATTTTAGGGGTAATTCCGTTCTTTTCGCATAATGACTTAATTACGTTTTCAAATAACCCGGTTAAACTACCTAATGGACCACTAATCAAATGAAGTTCGTCCTGAATAATAAGTTCAGGAGGAAGATAGTCGTTTTCTCTATTGAATAGCTTTCCGCCCGCTTCCTGCCATGCCAACATAGCAAATTTGTCAACAGTCCCAAAAAGTACTGTGGGTGGTTTATTGTAGATGTCTTCATCTATTAAAACTATAGGGAATCCTTTTTTATCTTCAGAAAAATCACATTCTGGATTGTTACAATAAGCTTTTATCCCTTGTTGCAAGAAATTAGCTCGAATTCCTATTTTATAGTTTTTGTCACTTTTGTTAATTTTATTAATTATTTTTGTATTACACCATTGACAATTATTAATCGGAAAAACGTTATGAATAAGTTTTCCCTTATTCAAGCTCTCTTTTATCTTATTTAATGAATTCTCAGCATCCTTTACCTTGTTTGGTATTGTCTTTGCACCTACCCAAAAGCCAATTGAAATTTCTTCATCTCCTAATAATGTTTTATTTTCTCGCCTTATCTTTTCGCAAGCTAATATTATTTTTGACGCTCTTTCAAATTGTTGCATAGTTAACAATCTTAAAGTATAGCGGATTATAGCGTTCACCCCCCCTGATAATCGTTTATTTGCTAATCGTCTATAAAATATCAGGAAAACTGTAACTGCTAAATACGCCTCCGTCTTGCCACCCCCGGTTGGGAACCATATCAAATCAACCAAATTTCTATCATCCGAATTAGGATTAACTATCGAGGCGAGAGAAAGTAAAATGAACCCTATCTGGAAAGGACGCCAAACAGGAACATCTTTCGCAGGGAAATCAATGATTTTGTAATCCGAATATTTGGGAATACTATTTTGGTGAAACCTCTCTTTCCATTCAAACAAATCAAATCCCTTATTCCATCCATTTCCAAAGTATTTTGCCGAATGAAACATTTGCATATACATTGCCGAATTCATAAACTGAAAAGCTGCAAATGCTTTCTCGTCTTTCTCTAATATTTCTATACCATTTTTAATTCGATTATAAAGATTGACACATTTTAATAAATTTTCACTCCCTAATTCATGATTCTTGAGAGTCTTATTTCTTTGACTTTTTTCATTTATCCAATTAAAATAAGTTTGATTAAATTTATGAAGTCTGGGAATAATGTAATCTTTTCTAACTTGACTAAAGCCCGATAGATTTTTTATTTTTAATATATCTTTTATTTCAATATCTTCAGAACGGAAAGCAGTACTTTGCTTTTTTATGTCATAATGCGGTAAAAAGGCGGTTTTAATCCAGGCTGGATTATCTGAGAAGTCCCATTCGCAGGCAACCCCACTTCCAATCCCATAACTTTTAACATCACTATATAAAAAATCTAGATTTCTGTCTTCTTCCGTAATAAACTTTTCCCCGCCAAAATTGTCAAACGGCAAGAACTTTTCGGTATATATTTGCATTTCAACTTGAAACATACAGCTTTCATTTAATTTTTCATTGGTTGGCAAATATTTACGCTCTTGTATAACATTTATACTGTTTTCTAAAAGGATCCTTACATATTTGCTTCGGTTGCTGTTATCATAATATATTTTTGAATAAAGGGTTATCCCCTTTGTAAAATCATCATCAGATTTAATTATGTCTTTAAGCAGGATTTTTGAGCTTTTAACAATATCATAATTAAAAACATAAGTATGATCGACTCTTTGCCATTTATCTTTACCATAAACAAGTTTTTTTAAATGAATTAATAATACATGATCTTTAGATATTTCATCGGAAAAATTTTTAAAGTAACTATCAAGTTTAAGGTAATCATGACTTTTTTGTTTTCTTCTTCTATTCCCTTGTAATTCTTTCTTTAGTGATATAATTTTTTCGTCATCATTATACTCGAAATATTGGTCTAATCCAAATTTGGGCAAATAACCAATTCCTTCTCCATTATATCTAATCTTTACTTCTTTACTACTTATTTTTTTATATGTACCAAATTTTATTCTTAATCTAACAAAAGCAGCTTCTTCTGGAGTACAAAAATTTAACCCGCAATAATGTGGATAATAAATATTAGTCTGTATTTTTACCGATTCTTCTTCGTCTGTATTACTTTCTGCGTCAGTATCAACAATCTCATTCTCTTCAAAATATTTCGGCTCTTCGTTAAAATCTTCTTTATCATTAATCAATTCGATATCATATTCGCTTAACTCAACTTTCGGTGGAAAAAGAATCCCCGAATAATATCTGCTAAGTGGCTTTCCCTCAATTATCTCATCACTATAATCTTCCATACAATAAAAGACGTCTGAACCAGGACCAATTATTTCTCGCTTAATTCGTTCAATGTAGATATCTCTCGCATTATTCATCCAATTCCTCAGCATTCACTAATTTTTCTTTTATTGTTTTTATTTTTTTCAAGGGCATTTGGCTTTCTATTGCTTTTTTCAATGTTTCTGAATTAATATTATTTTTTTGAATTAACTCGCCTATATTACCATATAGTAAATAATTCTTTATCTCTTCTTTTAAATCTCTTCCTAACGATATCATTGTACTGTTATAAATTTTTTTTGACTTTAATGTATTCTGATATAATTCATTTGTAAAAATATTCGATAATTCGTAGATAAATTTAATTGCCGTATTCTTTTGGGGAAATTTTGTTTTGCCGTTTATCCAATTATTTATTATAGTAGAACGTTTAACTTTTATGTCATGGCTACTTAAATCTTTATGAAGTTCCCCAATATCTTCTTTATATTTCTTTATGTATAAATCTTTTAATATTTCTTTCCATATTCGACTATGTCTTTCTATTTCACTAAACGTCTCGGCTTGAAATTCCATTGCTGTATTTAATAAAACCTCTCCAAAGTCCAAATTATAAACTCTTATTTTATCTCCTGTTTTTAACTCAGCAACTTTAGTAATATTATTATTGTAATCAAAAACAGTATCTGTAATCTTTAACACATCACTTTTAGTATAGTCCTCATATTCAACATGATATATAATATATTCATTCGAGCCTTCGTCAGGATCGTCTATTATGTTATCAAATTCGACATCATTCATTTCTTTTGTTCTATCGATTATGCTTTGAAGTGTTTGGCTAATTGTTACCGGTATTGGTGGTGGAATCTCATATTTAATGCCACTAATTACAAATCTGTCTTCAGACAATAATTCTGCTTCTAATTTTTTTTTATATAGATTAAAAATTTTAGCAAAAAGCTCGATTTCAAAATCATAAAGAAAGAGATTAATCGTTGTCGATAAATTGTGGTAAATTTCAAAATCTCTATTGCCCTCAAGAAAGTAACCAATTATATAATATTCTTTTAAATCGTCTTCTTTTCTTTTTATAAAATTTTTATATCTACTTATTTCAATATTGGACAGTCTGTGCTCTTCGACAAATTCCTTGATAATATCTTCATCATTGTTATTAGAAATAATTAATATTTTGTTCTTCCCTTTCTTTGAATTTCGATTTTTTTTGTCTTCTGTTTTTAATATATCGTAAATTGTTTTTGCCTTTTGATTTTCAAGACATACTTTTTTCGCAATGTCCAATAATATTTTCTTTAGATCCTGCTCGTCAGGAAGCGAATTGATATTATAACCATATTCTAATAATTTATTCTCAAACGAGCTGTTTAATTCTATCCTGTCAATTAAACCACTATTTTGGATACACTTTAATATCCTTGAAATATAATAAGTGTACTCGGGTATATCTGTATTAAAAAGAGCAGCATTTTTTTTTAATGTCGTTTCATAAATCTTCAGCAACTCTTGTAACTTGTTGTCTTGTATTGCGTGTATACAAATCATAAATTTTCTATTACTCCAACCTCTTCTTTATGCCATTTCCAATATTTTAGACTTTCTATTTTTTTTTCAGGCAGTTTATCAAATACTCCAATTATTCGAAATCCATATTGGTATTTGTCACTAATTATTTGTTGGATTTCATCAAATCCTTCATTTAGTAGTATAATATTTTTAATGTTTTTTTTATATTGAATATATTCATAGGCTGTGCTATATGACGTAGTATAATAACATAAGGGGGTAATACCGAGAGTATCAATTTCAATTCCATCTTTATTTATATAATTACAAGGGATGCAATTAAACAAATTTCCTCCTCGTTTCGTAACTTGTATATCTCGGAATCGGTCAAAAGTGTTTTTCGCCCCAATAAACACAGAAATTGAATTGAATTTTGTTGGGAAAAAGTCTTGTTTCTCTAAATTATTTAGCTCTTTAAATAAATCAAGATAATTATTCAACGACTTTTTCTTTAATGATCTTTTAATTGGAAGATATTGATTCTGAAAATCTTTTTTTCTATAGCGAAACTGACTTGGTCCATTTGGATTTCTAGATGTTTTCCTTTTAGATTCAACAAACCATACATATTCATCGTTTATTTTAACGATCTCATATCTTCTATTTTTTGTTTCGTTTTTACTCATTACAGATTCACCAACTTCAAATTCCTTATTAATACGATTTTCATCAAACATAGCGTTAGCTATATAAAGGTATATATTTGAATACAACTCCATTAAAATTTTTTCATTGTATTCTGGAATCGTCAATATAAAGTCAAACCCACTATTAGGTTTGATTGCTCTTGCAATAAAAGAAAGATTGATTTTATTAAAATTTGAGATCGGTAATATTGAAGAATTTAAATTATTATTCGTTATGTGTTTTTCAAGTAATTCACAGTAATAATTTTGATTAATTATTTGTTTCGAAAAATCTTCTTTTTTGTTCTCATTACCCATAATATTTATGCGCCACTAACTTACAGACTTTTTATTTATATCATTTTACTAATACACTAATATAATATTTTACTTAGAAGTATGCAACTTAAATTAAGTTTATCTAAATTATTGTTGTGCTTCAGAAGGAATAGGGAAAAAACGAAAAAATGATAAGTGAAAAAACGGGTAATAATTCATGCTGCCCCGTTTTCTCGCCAATACCTTTTTCGTTTTTCTTGTGCTAATATAAGCTTTTTTTCTCTATTTGCAAGAATTTCAGTATCTAAATTGTTCATTATATCTGACGGGGTTAAATAATGTATTGCCGAATGTAACCGTTCATTATTATAGTATTCTATATAACCATTGATCACTTCTTTTTGTTTCTCTACACTAAAAACAGGTCGTATACGCAAACATTCTCCCGATATCGTTCTATGAAATCTCTCTATTTTTCCGTTACTTTGAGGATATCCAACTGAAGTACGGATGTGTGTGGCTTCTATCTGATCGATAAACTGCCCAAATTCTTTTGATATAAACTGGCTTCCGTTATCAGTTATTATCCTTGGCTTAGCAGTAGGATATTTATCTTTTGCCTTTTGTATTGTTATTTGTACATCTAATTCAGACATATTTTGTCTTACTTCGTGGTGTATTATATATCGTGAATAACCGTCTATTACTGTTATTAAAAATAACATCTTTCCCTGTACTTTTATATACTTTATATCAGTATGCCAATGTTGATGTAAACTATCAGGTTGCATTACAATTGGAGTATTCCGGCAGGAATTCGATGTATCCAAAATTTTTATCTAAAGAGATAGTTGTTTTGTAATCCTATATTCGAAGACCCCTAACTATGGGTTGTCATTCGCTAAAGCAGGAGCACTAGAAGCAGAAATAAAACTATCCATTTTGCTTTTGGAAATATTTAGAGTATTATTTCCCAACCTAGATATTTTCGATTCAATGTCCTTGATAATTTCTTGCAAATCTGAATTGTTGGGAGTATTGCTATCTTGTTTTATAATTTTAATCGCAACTGAATAGTTATTAATAGCTTTTAGTCGGTCATAATCTAATTTGTTAATATCAAACACGTCCTCAAAATACTCACCTAATCCTTTATAGTAATGATAATGATCTTCTTTGTCCAAAAGAGGGACTAAATTCTCCAAAGCCTTTGCTAATTCATCGATTAAAGGATCATTTAATCCCATTAGACTATAAATTCGCAAAAGTAATGTATTTAACAATGCTTGATCAATGTTCTTTGTATATTTATTTGTAAACTCTTTTGGTATTTTTTTTGTAATAGCAAAATAGAAATGTCACAGTTTCAGCAATTTAGAAATGTCATTA
>CAYOAB010000027.1:0-10225 GCA_964401875.1 Microcaldota archaeon | reverse complement strand
TATTGTGTCATGATAGTATCATGACATGATTATAATAAGCTCATGTGATTCAATGAAAGAGCCAAACGAACGTAATAAATTAGATGCAAAAGAATATAAATATGAAGTTAAAACTACTGAGAAAGTTATAGCTGAAGAACTTGCATCAAAAGATCCCGTTTTTATGGCCAACCTTATATATTCACTTAAGGAGGATAGAGATAGAACGAATGGACTTCTCGCAACACTCCTTAGGAAAATTGAATCACTTGAGAAAAAAATAGAAAGTATTGAGAATAAAACACTACCGCATAAGGAGGAAAAAATCCTTGGAGATGTGGATAGTGAATTAATTGAGTTTGTGAAAAAGAATGAAAAGGTAAACGCGAGAGATGTGCAAAAAAGGTTTAACTACAAAGGAAGAAACGCAGCAAGTTCAAGATTACACAAACTTTACACTGAAGGATTGCTTGATAAAAAGCAAGCTGGAAGAAACGTATACTACTTGATGAAATGACTCATCTGGCGGTGAGTTTTTATCTCGAGAAGGAGAGCTATCTCGGCGTGTCCCACAACACACACCCCCCAACACACACCGTGGGCACGCCCCTAAATTTTTTAACTCTTTCCCTCAATATTAGAATATGAATTATTTAGAAATAATGGAAAGAAGTGAATATTCAAAAAGAATAATTGAATATTTAAAATTAGATGTTGATAGAGTCAATGTTTCTAAATCTAATTGTTTATTTACTAATTTAGAATTTCCATTAAATGAACCCTATCTATTTTTTGAACCTCGTGTTGCCATGATTAAACCTACGAGGTATTATCAAAATCTTAATATAGATAGAGAACTTAAAAGATTGGATTGGTCTGCAGGATCAACAAGAGCACTCGGTTTCAATAAAAAAAAGATGATTTTTATATCAAAAGCAGTGACTAAAAATATTGGTGAAGATGAAGAAATGGATCATTACGTTGCCGTTGAATTAAATAAAAGAGACATTAAAATAAGTGAAGAAAATAATATGCTTAACATATCACATAACAAAGAGCACACAGTGAAAAATATCAAAACTGGAGTAGAAGAAACACATAATATAGAATTTAGTTTTAATTTCCTAAACAATGAAAGAGCAATAATGCCTAAACATATGGCAGAAAAATCAATGTATGGAAGAAGTTCAATATCACAAACCTCTCAAATTATTTCTAAATTTGAAAATTATACAATTACTGTGTTACACTTCGCACCACACCCTCTTCTAATTCAATATTACAAAGATTTCGGGTTTGAAGGACCAATTGATTTTCAAAGAAATTGTTTTTCAATGTTAAAACAACTTATAGGTGTATAAAAAATGGCAAACAGAAAAGAAATAAATGAAGTATTGGAATGGTGCAGGAAAAAAAGAGCAGAAGCTAAAATTACACCGATTATTGAGGAAAATCCCTTCAAGGAAAAGTTTTTTTGGTTATCTAGTAAAGTGGAAATTGCCATTGATTTACCTCTTGAACAAGCAAGGCCCAATATGATATTATATGATTCAACAATAGATGCCCTCTTAATTAATATTAACAATAATTGGTTAAGAGTTGAACCTGATGATATTTTTGAAGTTTAAAAAAATTTAACTTTATAAAATAAATTCTCTATAAAAATAGTGATAATATGGAAACTGGAGCATTTATAAGTAAGATAAAATTCCGTAATTTTAAGTCGTTCAGAAAAGTAGATGTAGATTTAATTAAAGGTTTCCAAGCACTTATAGGCCCTAACGGAAGTGGTAAAAGTAATGTTTGTGATGGAATTAGGTTTGCTATTGGTGAAACAAAACTTAGTAATTTAAGGGCAAGTAAAATTAATGACCTTATAAGTCATGGTGCAGATTCTGCAGAAGTTACCATAGTAGTAGAAACTGGAAGAGAGCAACATTCAATATCAAGAAAAGTCAATAAGGAAGGCAAAAGTGATTACATATTAAATGGTAAAAAAACCACAAGAACTAATATAACTCAATTCTTAAAACAATATAAAATTGAAAATGAATCACATAATGTTATAGGACAGGGAGAAGTTACAAGGTTAACTGTTTTAACGGCAACAGAAAAAAGAAAAATTATTGATGAAATTGCAGGTGTTGCTGAATTTGATTCAAAAAAGAATGAAGCGTTAAAGGAATTGGAAACAGTTCAAACAAGAATTAATGATGCTGGCATTATATTAAAAGAAAAGGAAGGGGCAATAAGAGAATTGGAAAAGGAAAAGGAATTTGCCTTAAAGTATATTGATCTGAAGAAAAGAATTTCGAATATTAGAAATACAATTATAAACGCAGAAATTGAAAATTACGAGAAGGAGTATGATACCCTCTTACATGAAAATGCTCAGAATAGAATAAAGGAAAATGAAATTGATAAAAACATTGAAGAGATAGAAAGTAAAGTTGAAATACATAAAGAAGAATTGAAAAAAATCACAGATGAAATTAATAGTAAAACTGTAGATAATAAAACTTACTTAGAACACGAAGCATTAGTCAGGGAATCAAGTGTTTTAAAAAGTAAAAAAGAAATGTGGGAAGAAGATAAAATAAATAAAGAAAATACTTTAATTGAACAAGAATTAAAACTAAGAGAAATTGATAATAAGATATCTGGTAATTCAATAATTTCCGCAGAGGAGGAAAGAGAACTCAATACTTGGAAAAAGAAATATGAAGAAGCAAAAAGTAAATTTGAACTTGTTAGAAAAAGAAATACCACTCTTGTTAATGATTCAATCAAATATGGTGAAGAGATAAAAAGTATTGAACAAGACTTAGAAATACGTGATAAAATATGTAACGATTTAATATTATCAGTCTCAGAAAAAGAATTAAAAATGAAAAATAATAAAGAAATTATTGAAGAGATTGAAAAAGAACATAAGGAATTAACTGGAGAACAAAGAGATATTGAAAAAGAAATAAGAGAATTACAAAAAGAATTTGATAAAATTAAAAAAGAAAATGAAAGTTTATTTAATAAAGAAAGATCATTGAATTTAAAACTCGCAGAAACAGATAAAGAATTAATTAAAACAAAAAGTGAACTCTCAAATTATCAAGGGGTTAGTAAATTACAATATTCAGAAATTGTTTTGAATTTCATAAAAGAAATGCAAAATAAAAATGTTGTTAAGGGAGTTCATGGTGCTGTTCATGAATTGTGTAATTTTGACGAGAAATATTCAGCAGCTATTGAATCTGCAGTAGGTGGAAGATTAAATTATATTATCGCAGATAACGTTGATTGTATAAAAGAAGTAGTTGATTTATTAAGGAAAAATAAAACTGGTAGGGCAACTTTTGTTCCACTTACAATGAAACCAGTTTCTAGTGATGTTACTAATTACTTGAATTACCCTGGAGTAGTAGGAAGGTTAATTGACTTTGTTAATTTTGATGAGAAATATTTTTCACCAATGAGTTTCATATTCGGTGATACTTTAGTCGTTAATGATATTGAAATTGCTAAAGATATTGGTTTAATTGGTAAAGCAAGAATTGTTACCATACACGGAGATGTAATTGAAAAATCAAGTGTAATCCAAGGAGGTTATTTCACAACAAAAATGAATTTAGCTTCAAGAAAAAAAGCTGTTGATTTAGAAAATAAATTAAATTCTTTAATGAAAGACAAGGAAGAAATAACTAATGAACTCGTATATGTTAGAGAAAAATCTTCACAAATGAGAAGGGAAAGGGGAGAACTTGAAGCTCAAATGAAATCACTTGAAATAGATAGTAATTACGAATTGAAAGAACATGAAGTTAGGGAGAAAAATTTACAAAAGGTTAAAACATTAAAGGATGAAAATAAAAAGTTTGAAAGGGAAATAAAAGAAGAAAAGGAACAAAATGAAAAAACACATTCTAACCTTATCAAACAAAGAGAAAAATTAACTCAACTAAGACAGAAAAAAAGTGAAATTGATAATGCATTATATTCAAAAGTGGAAGGTAGTGAAGAAGAAATTAATAAAATACTTGAAAAAATAAGTAATATTGAAACCACAATAAAATCTAAGAATAATGAAATTTCATTACTATATAATAGTAAAGAAGAAATAATTGATAAAATTGAAAAAATTAAAAATGAAATTGATAAAAATACAAATTCAATTGAAGAAACAAATAAGAGATTAAATGAGATTGAAATAAGTTTAGTTCACAAAAAGATTGAAATGGAAAAATCAAGTAACAAGATTAAGAAGCTTATGAACGAGAGAGATTCTATTCAAAATAAGTTGGATGAACAATCTTCAAAGAAAGGTGAACAATTAACCATAAAACAAAAAATCGCGCAAGAACTTGCAAAATATGAAATTAAAATACAAAATGTTAAAGAAAGATTAATTGATTTTAAAGCACAAATGACAAATGAACCTTACGAGAAGGTTGAGGGAAGTACGAATAAATTGAAAAGTGAATTAAGCGAAAAAGAATTACAAATAGGACCAATGCATGATAAAGTTAATTTGATTGCCCCTAAAGTGTACGAACATAAAAAGAATGAAATTGAAGGCGTTGCAGATAAACTTAAACAACTTGAAAAAGAGAGAGAATCTGTAATATATATGATTAATGAAGTTGAAAAGAGGAAATTTGAAGTTTTCATGGAAACATTTGACACAATTAATAGTAACTTCAAAAATTTATTTACACAAACATTTGAGAAAGATTACGCAGATCTGATATTACTTAAACCTGAAGACCCTTTCACTGGGGGATTAGATGTTAAGATAACAAGAACAGTTAAAAACTCTAAAAAACCAGTGATTGAAAGATTAGAAAGTTTATCTGGCGGAGAAAAATCTGTAGTTGCATTACTCTTAGTTTTCGCAATACATATGCACAAACCATCTGCATTCTATATATTGGATGAAGTTGAATCCGCACTTGATGTCATTAATGTTAGATTAGTTGCAAATCTAATTAAAAAATTATCCACAAACACACAATTTATTGTTGCTTCACATAATGATACCACAATATCTGAATCAGAAGCAATTTTAGGTGTGAGTAGAGGGCAAGAAGGTTCAAAAATAGTAAGTTTAGCTTTAGATCAAGTTGTATTAGAGAAAGGAGAAAATCAAAATGAACAATGAAAATACATTAATTATTCCAAGGTGGGATAAATACAATCCTAATTTTTATTATTTTACTAAAAGGGATATTGACCATACTATTTTATTGATTAATAAAGATGAAAAAATTATTTACACAAATGAAATGAATTATGATTTATGTTATAAAGAATTAGGTACAAAATTTGAAATTAAAAAAATGAATCTGAAAGAAATAAGTTTAGAATTAAAAAAAAGAAATGAAAAAACACTTATTGATGGAAGCATTTCAGCAAATTTATATATGCAGTTGAAAAATAAAAAAATGAAAGTTGGATACACAGAATTTAAAAAAAATAGAGAAATAAAAACAGAAAATGAAATAAAAAAAATTGGTGAAGCTGTTAAAATAACAAGAAAAATAATTGAAGAAACAGAAGTTTTGGAAAGATCTGAAAATGAAATTATGAATGAAATACTATTGAAAACTATTAAAATGGGATTAGAAAAATCTTTTGAACCTATAGTGGCAAATTCATCAAACGCGAGATTTCCACATTATGATAACTCATTAAATTCTAAAATTAAAGATTATTGTTTAATTGATTATGGTGTTGAATTTGAAAAATATAAATCAGACATTACGAGATGTAAGGGAAATTTAAATGAAAATAAATTAACTTATGAAAATCTAGAAAATACAACTTTTGAAATTGCAGATAGTTCCTATTCAGGTATGGAAATAAAAGAATTCGTTCAAATCGTTAATGAAATAATTAAAAAAAATAAACTGGAAATGTTCAAGCATAGCATTGGACATGGTATTGGATTAGAAGTTCATGAATTCCCATCATTAAATATTAAATCTGAGGGGATTTTAAAAGAAAATTCTGTAATAGCAATAGAACCTGGACAATACAATAATAAAAATGGATTAAGATATGAAGATGTTTTTTTAATAACAAAAAAAAAATTGAAAAAAATGTAATAAAAAAGTCACATTTTTACAGTTTCATATTCACAACAACTTATAGAAAAATCAAAAAATAATCCTTTTTCGTTTTTTGCCAAAAATGAAGGTTTTGAACCACCAATTTGTTCATAGTATAACTCCATCATTCCTGCCATATTGACAATTATATTAGAAAGATTTTCATCTTTGAAAAGGATTTTAATCATTTTATCTACCTCATTAACATCCGTATCCATACTCATTAATTCATCAACAACTTTCTGGAATTCATAAGATAATTCTGAAACTTCCGGATATATTATTAGAGGATTCCACCTGCCTAAAAAGGTTGAAAATATAATAGGCATGGAAACAAATTCTTTACCAAACAATGAACTTAATTTATCCTTTCCTAAGTCTTTAACATATATAATTCCTTCTTCAATCAAATCAAATAATTTAGATTCAATTTCCTCTCTACCAAAAACCAACTCTTTCTTATAAATAGGTATATTTCCAATATATTTAACAATTTTCTTTTCTGAATATCTCTCTTCAAAATAATTCATTAATGAATCGTAATCAAACTCTGCATTAATTTTAAGGTAATTGGATATTGCATTATCTAAAATATCACCATTATCTAAATCAATAAACTTCTTTATGTTCTGTTGAATGTTCTGCTCATAAGTAAATAAAAACGTTTCATACTCTTTTACAACAGATTGAATTCTTTCAATTTTTTCAACCTCATTGTCTAAATCATCAACATTGATTGAGAAAGTATCAGAATATAATTTTCTTTTTAGTGCAAGATAAGCATTTGTGAAAAGACCAAAGCATACTGTTTCATACAAAACAAGTTCATTTTTGTTAAGTTTTGAACTCAACTTTTCAAATTTCTTTATTTCGTTATTTTTATCTTTAACCATAATTTCACTTAAATAAATTTGAGCATTTATTTATTTAAACCTTATCATTTTTTTTAACGGAATGTTTATATATTAGATTAAACTTTAAATACAATATGTCTGAAACCAGAGATGAAATTGAATTTGAACACCTAATAAACAAATTAGACAAATCAATTGAAGAAAAAAAATATGAAAAAAGTTCAAAAGTAATCAATAGTATAGGTAAAATTTGTGAGAAAAATCAATTAATTAAAAAAAAGTGGGAAGAAGAGTGTGAAGTAGATTCACGTTATAAAAAAATCATTAGAAAACAAATTATAATAAACTCAATACCTAAATTTGTTAAAAATATTTATATTAAATACAGAATGAATTTAGCAAGAAAAAGAGTTCATATAAAAAGGTTAAAGGAACCTTCATTAAAAAGAATGATTAATATGATTAAAAAAACCATTGAATGGGTTTGGTCTTGGACATCAATACCTTCTTGGCAAAAATATATTAAAAATTATAAATATTCTGAGAAGGTCCCTTCAGAAAAAAATATTAAAAATACAAGTTCATTATTAAAAATGGCCTTCTTTGACACGGCCATGAGTGGAATTTTTACATATTTAATGTATGATTATTTTAAAGACGTAAAATTGGATATTGAAGATTTTAGATTATTAGGTTTAACAGGAACTGCATTAACAAGAGGAATTGCTCATAGAATCACACTTGGTTTTCTTGCAAAGGCAGGGGCGATGACAGCAGTTAGTACCCTGGTTGATAGTGAAATGGAAGCGGAAAAATTAGATAAACAAAGAATAAGAGAAATGGAAATTTTACAATCATATATTTCACCAGTAATGATAAATAAAATCAAATCAAATGAAAATAAAGAGGTGGAAGCAACAATAATTTTCACGGATGTAAGAGGGTATACTAAATTAAGTACGGAAGTGGAATCACATGAATTGGCTAAACTTTTATCTTTACATTTTAATCTGGTAAATAAAATTGTTGAAGATTATGATGGAGTAATGATGAAATATATTGGAGATTCTGCAATGTTTGCATTTAATTTACACAAACAAAAAAATCCTGTTGATTTGGCCATTGCAAGTAGTATTGATATACAGAGGGGCATGTATAATTTAAACCAATATATAAATGAAAAATATAAATGTGAATTACCAATAGGAATTGGAATTGCAACAGGTAGAGTAACATTAACAAACATTGGAGGTAACTTTAAAGATTATACATTAATTGGAGATTCAGTAAACTTTGCTTCAAGGTTAAACGGAGTTGCTAAAGAAAATGAAATTATAATAGATTTAAATTCAAAAGATAAAAGTCAAATGAAGTTAGATGCAAAAAAATTAGGATTAAATATTAGAAGAAAAGAAAAAATGATTGAATATGATTTTGAAAATATTGGTAAAGTTAATTTGAAAGGAAAAGGTGAAGTTCAAGCACATAAAGTTTTATTTAACATTAAGTGATTTAACAAATTCTTTTAGGTTCTCTTTTTGGTTAAGTTTTGTTTTAAAACCCATATTATACAATTTTGATGAGACCTTACGATTTACATTGAGCATTTGTATATATTCATATGGTATTTTATTTAAGGTTGTGAGGTTATATATAAAAATTAAAAATCCACCTAAAAACTTTGGTATTTTGTTAATTTTTAATTCTACGGAAACTTGTCTTGAAACAAAATCTAAAATTTCATGTTGAGTTATTTTTTCTTCATCTATTGAATTATAAATACCTATGACTTCACTTTCCAAACAAAATAATAAATTCTCAGCTATTAAATCAACGAAAACTAAGGGGACATAATTATCCCCATTACCAAAAATATAAAAAATTCCCTTCTTTATCATTTTTAATGCTTTTTCAAATCCATTATTATAACCTGAACCATATATCATTCCAGGTCTTAATATACATTTTTTTCCACTGAATTTAGTAACTTCTAATTCACTTAAATATTTACTTTTAGCATAGAGTGTATCAGGACTTAATTTTGTTTCCTCTGTTATGTTATCATTATCCTTTTTACCATAAACTGAAATTGAACTTATATGTAGAAAGTAAGGTATTTCAAAATCGTTTGCATTTTTTACCATTACACGAGTTCCTTCAACATTAACATTGAACAACTCATCTTTAGAGTAAAAGTCAACTAGTCCCGCAATATGTACAACAGCATCACACCCTTTCAAAACACTTGTATCAAAAGAAAATAAATCTCCTTCAACATTTTCACAACCATCAATTTTTTTACTTCTTGTTAAAGCTACAACAGTATGTTTATTTTTCAAAAGTTTTTTTATAAAAACGGAACCTAATTTGCCTGTTCCCCCCGTAACAAAAATTTTCATTAGTATAACCCTTTAAGTTTATTAAGTGCAATCTTAACCTTATCCATAGCTTTATTTTGTCTAACTATATAACTCTCAATCATATTTTCAATGGAATCATCAGAAAAATCTGAGACAGAAAGTGAATAATAAATATTTTTTCTTTTAACAAAACCTTTCTTTTCTAATCTTAAAAGATGGTACCTAACCGTTTTTTCACTAAATCTCTTCTCCACCTCTTTCATTTTTGAAACATTTTCCATGATTTGTTCAACGGAAATCCCTTCATGCTTTTTTAATTGGTTCTCAAAAAGTATTTCAATTAAATAAATTAATGATTTACGAGATTCGTTAGGATTAATTAAACCTAGTGATAATGCAATCCATCTTATAAGTGATCTTTTAGTTAAAGTAACATCGGTAGGTAATCGCATGTCACGAACTGTGATTGTTTCTTCAATAAAATCTGATTCTGGAATCATAAAAACAACTCATAATAAATTAATCTTTTGTCCAATATCTTTAACCTGATTGTACTCAATTGAAATTCTTTTCTTCCAGGGATTAAGATAAACTAATATTTTTTCATCATCATTAGTACTAACTATTTTTCCTAAATAGGAACCAGATGAAGAGAAAACTTCTTTACCTAACAAATCAACACCTTTAATTAAATCCCTTTTAAGGAATTGAACTAATTCCATACTAATTGCAATAACTAAGATTGAAACTAATATTGAACTAACAAGCTCTGAGAAGTATGCTTCTGTTATAACCCACCCTGCAAACATCCATATTAAGTAAATACACATGGAGGTCATTAAGATGTAAAACATCATTCTTAAAGTAAGAAGATTATTACTTGAACGTAAACTATCATAGAGTTGTCCCAAATAAATAGAACCGAAAG
>CAYOAB010000026.1:0-10349 GCA_964401875.1 Microcaldota archaeon | reverse complement strand
TGATGTGTGTCCCGAAGGAACTTATTATTTTGAAGGAAAAGGTTGCTGTTCCACTTCAGATCCTGCTTCATGTTTAAAAGATTATAAATATTGTAAAAATTTAATTGAATGTGGTGAATCTTATTGTTGTGGTAGTGATGTTTGTCAAATATTAGATAATGGTTCTTCAAATTGTATTCCATGTTCTGTTACTTCAATTTGTAACCCCGAAAATGTAAATTCATGTTGTGATGGTTTCGCGTGTGGTTCTGATGGTTTTTGTAAAAAGTTAGATTCTTGTATTGGTTTATCTTGTACCAATTATGGTGGTGCTTGTCAAATATGTTCAAATACTGATGGTTCAAATTGTTTGTCCTGTGAAGATAATTCAGTTTGTGTTTACAATTCAATTTTAAATTCCGGGGTTTGCACCTCTGTTACTTGTAAAGGAAATTCATGTAATTATTTAGGACAACAATGTAGTTTTAGTCCAACAGTTCCTTGTACTGAAATTTGTGTTAATTATAATGGAATTAATACTTGTTTACCTGTAACGGGGTGTCCTGATGGAACTTATCCTTGTAATCTTGAAGGTTGCAGTGGTTGTTGTGACATTTACACTGGTGCGTGTGCTTCTTGTTTAAATAATCCCTGTTCGGAGGAACAGGAAGGACAACTTTGTAGTTTATGTGATACTTCTGGTGTTTGTATTTCATGTCCTGAATCTGTTTGTAAAAGTGGATTATGTGTTCCAGTTAATGGATTAGAGTGTGAATCTCCTTTAATTTTAATTGATGGTAAATGTATTAATCCCAATGTTCCACCAGAAGATCCTGGTCCTTTCTCTTGTGAACCTGGTTACTTTTATAGTGATACATTAAAGAAATGTGTTTCAAAACAACCTGTTAAATGTGATACTCCTTTATGTACTTTTGAGAATGAAGGGGAGCATTGTATTGAAATTGTTGATGAGACACACGTTAAATTATGTACTTCATTATGTTCTCCTCAAATTGAAGGAGGTTATTCTTGTACAATTCCAAGTGATGAGGATGAAGATATTAATCCTAATAATGTTCCTGATTGGTTAATTGATTTAAAATCTTCTTGTGTTGAGGTTTGTGAAGATTGTCCAGTTTGTGAAACTAAAGTGGAAACTTATGATTTGAATAAAGATGGATATTTGAATGTTTTTGATTATGAGATTTTTATGAACTTTTATAATTCTATAACAATTCCACATCTTGTGGAAAATGGTAATGAGTTTGATTTTAATTATGATAATGTAATCAATGAGAATGATGAAAAATGTATTCTTGGCATTTGTAGTGGAGATTGTAGAATTATTGGAGTTGATGAATTGGGAGTATGTGTAACTGCAGATTACTTTAACAATTCTCTAACAATTGAGCAAAGAGGAGTTTATCCTGATTATGAATTGATGTTTAAGAATATTGAAAAAATACCTAACGTGTTTGATTGTTCGGATGTTAATACAATAGATAAACCCTACTGTGAAGAATTTAAAAAAGAATTAGAAAATTCTGAAGGTAACATTTTATCAATGAGAGATTTATCATATGTAATTTCTGAGAAAAATCAATTAGGATTATTTTATTCAAGTTGTTCTTATATTAAAGATAACATTTTTGCAATGTATACAAAATCAAATTCATGTACGGGTATTATGGACGTATATTTCTCAAAGGATTTGCTTTACAAATCTATAACTTATGGTATGGGTGTTTTTAACAATTGTTTACTTAAAGCGCCTGATAAAAATGTTGTCAAAGGTACTTTCGGTGAGGGGGCCAACACAATTGTAAATCCTACATTTGAAGGAAGTTGTAGCGAATATAAAAATCATATAATGCAAACATGTATTAACCCTACAGGAGAAGGTTCAATCACTATGGAAGTTTGTGAAAATAATTGTAAAGATTTTAATGATTGGGAAAAATTAAATAATGTATTGAATTATTTAGATGATCTTAATGAAAATAATGATCCTATAATTACTAAATGTGCTTACCCCTTTGGTTGTGGTAATACCGGTTGTGATAGTTATTGTGAAACTGTTTCATATGCTTTAGTTTATGGAAGTTGTAAGATATGTGATCAATGTGATTCAATTAGTACTGCAACAACAAATTGGTGTAGTGATAAATCCATAAGTATATCTATACCTGATAGAATTGATAGTTACAATACTAATTATAAATCTTATTATGATACTTGTATTGGTTTGTATGGGATTACCTCATCAAATTGTATTTTATATGCGGAATGTATGAAAGAATTTGATCATAAATTTTGTTATGATTTAGCTATAAAAAGTTATTGGATTAAAGATGGAACTAAATTTTCTAAAGAACTTTATTGTTATTTGACAACTAACAATTATGATACGCTTATGATTAACAAGTACATTAAGATAAGTGAATCTATAATTGCTTCTAATGTTTTATCAAAAACATCTTTACCTGTTGAACCTGTTTTTGCAGGATTTATGGATTATTGTCCCGCAGGAGTTTTATGTGAATTTGCACCGGCATATTGTTTCAAAACTGAGTTTGGATGGGAGTATACGGGAGGTATAACTTGGGATGATGATGATGGGCCAGATTTTGTATTCGGAGGAGATATTGATTTAACAAAGTTTACAACAAATACTAAATTTGGTGTTGCTGGTTCAACTTCAAAAACTGGGCCTGGTACGGCTGTGAAAATGCAACAAGATATTTTAACTGAAATGGGAATTGGATCAGTAATTAACGTAGAAGGAGATTATGGTGGTGGCGGGTACCAACAAAATTATGGCGGATAATTTCTATCTCTTTTTTATTTTGTAAATAATTCCCAATGACCCCAATTTAAAATTAAATTATATTTTCTATTATATCCTTAGGCTCAAACAACTTTAGGTCTTCGTACTTCTGTCCCACGGTGCGGAAGGGGAGCACCCCTTCCCCGTCCGTTCTGCCCCTACCCCCTTGCAGTGGCATGATAATTAAATGATATTATCAATAATATCTTTAGGTTCAAACAACTTTAAATCCTCGTATTTTTGACCCATTCCTAAATAAATAATAGGTACTTTACTTTCTCTGTAAATAGATATGGCCGTGCCACCCTTGGCATCACAATCTACTTTTGTTAATATAATTCCATCCAATTTAACAACCCCATTATAAGTTTCAACTTGCTGGTATAATGAATTACCTGCAATGGCCTCACCAATGAATATTGTAATATCCGGTTTAGTAATCCTTTTAATTTTCTCTAACTCTCTCATTAAATTAGTGTTATTATCTTGCCTTCCCGCACTATCTATCAAAACAACATCAATTCCATTAGCTTCCGCGTGTTTAATTGCATCAAAAGCTACTGCTGCAGCATCGGCACCATAATTTTGTCTTATAACTTTAACATCTAACCTTCTTCCATGTTCTTCAGTTTGCTCAATGGCTGCTGCTCTAAAAGTATCCGAAGCGGAAATGACAACTTTTTTCCCATTCTTTTTTATCATATTAGCAAACTTAGCGATTGTTGTTGTCTTCCCTGCCCCGTTCGGGCCAACGAATAATATTTTGTAAGGTTTAATGTCTGTGTTCATAACTGTTTCAAGTACATTAATTTTAGGATAATTCACGAAAACTTCTTTCTCAAAAATATCTTTCAAATCATTTTTAATTTCTTCTTCCAATTTGTTTGATGAATATTCACTCTTCAATAATTTCTCATTTATTTTCTCACAAACTTCCATGGCAATTTCCGGGTGCACATCAGCTTGTATAAGTGCAAGTTCCAACTCTTCAGTTATTTCATTAACTTTATTTTTGTTAAGTTTAATTTTTCTTAATAGTGTTTTTGTAATTCTTTCAGTTAAACCTACTTTAACTTTTACATTTTCATCATTTCTTTTTGGCATTTCAGTTTTTGGTTTTTCAATTATTTTTTCTTTATTAATATCAAGTTTTTCAATTTCAACTATTTCTTTTTCAATTTCCTGTATTTCTTCCTTTTTAACTTCAGGTTTTTCTTCTTCTACTTTTTTTGAAATATCAATTTCAGGTTTTTCAATTACCTTTTCTTCTTTAGATTTTTCTACCTTTTCTTTTTTAATCTCAATCTTTTTATCTTCTTTAATTATTTCTTTTTTTTCTTCTTCTACTTTTTTTGGAATATCAATTTCAGGTTTTTTCTCCTCAAATTTAATTTCGGATTTTTCTTTTTCAATTTCATTTTTATGTTTTTCAATTATCTTTTCTTCAGGTTTTTTTTCTTCTTTTACTTCATCTTCAGCATCACCTTTAACCTGTTTAATAAAATTAGAAACTTTGGATTTAAGTAAATCCCACATTTAAAATCACTCTAAATATTGTCTTGCTTTACCTTCAAGTTCAGTTAAACTTTGCTTAACTTTCTTCATTTCAGCTTCAAGTTTATCTGAATAAACTCTCCCTTCTTCAATTCTTTTCTTAAGTATATCAATTGCCTTTTCAGGTTCAACTTCTCCATAAATTCCACTTCCCATGTCAACTAAAATCTTTTGTTTTTTCTCCATTTGTGCCTTAACATAAATCCCTGAACCTAAAGATACAAGTGAATTTTCACCACCTTTAATTTTCTCAAGTGAATTTATAGCAACTGCCGATTCCATTGAAGACATGTTAACTGAAACGATTTGTTCCCTAAGAGAATTTTGCATTCTCTGGTAACTTTCTGCTTCTGCAGCTAATTTTCTTAACTCATCATTATTTCTAACCACTTTAGGCACCACTGTTTTTAATTCCTAGGATTTGAACTGAATTCCTATTAATTCCAAACTTACTACCAAAGTAAGCTGCAACTTTATCACGTAAATGTGATTCACTATTAGCTTCCATCTCAATTGCAAATTTACGTTTTTCACCCTTAACGCTTAATGTACCATTTACTTCATATTTCATATAAACACCTATTTTTAATTATCTAATTTTACTTCCCTCGGGAAGTTCCTTATCACATACTAATAGAGAAATATTATCTCCATCTTCTGCTGCGAGTATCATTCCGTTTGATTCTATGTTAAATATCTTTTTAGGTTTAAGATTTAAAAGCATTACAATTTTCTTTCCTACCAATTCTTCAGGAGTATAACTCCCTGAAATTCCAGAAACAATCACTCTTTGTTTTTCTCCTTCACTTACAGTTAATTTAATCAAATTTCTACTACCTTCCAACTTTTCTGCTTCAACAACTTTAACAACAGCAAGTTCAAGTTTTGCGAAGTCATCATATTCAATCAATTCCATATTTTTCCCTCACTTTTCTGTAAATCCTAACCCTCTTTGTATTCTCATAGTTTCAATACCTGTTGTTTTATCTCCAACAACACAATTCTTATTATTTGTTACAACTCCATAACTTGGAAATTGAAAACCAAAGTTAACTGTTGTGTTAATCCCATTAGTTTTGAATATCTTTTCAAGTTTATCCATTTCTTCATCATCAATGTCATTGTAAACTAAATATCCTTTATCATTCGCAACACACATTGAACCTAAAGTATGATAACTTGAAATCTGCATAGGTATAACTTCAACACCTAAACAATCTTCAACTTTCTTAATGTTATACTCTTCAATTTCACTTGAAATTATTGCTCCTTTATTATTACATGCAATTATGTTACCTATTGCAGTGTGCCTTGTTTCAATTGTACAAATGTTCATATCCCCTATAGCTTTTTTAATTTTTTTTATTTCACTATCATACGCTATATGTGGGAGAATAATACCATTTGAATTCATTGCAGTATAAAGACCAATCAAAGAAGAATCATATATTTTTACTTTTGAAACCTCAACATCTAAAGTTTTACTTATATTTTCACTAAAACTTTTATCACAATCTACGGGAACCAACGCAAACTCATCATTTGCTCTTATGTACATTCCTATGTAAGGATTTCCAAAGTAATTTATTTTCAACATTCTTATTCCTTCTCCTTCTTTTCTACTTTTTTAGTTGTAGTTTTAGTTTTCTTGGTTGTACTTGTTGTTGTCTTTTTACTTTTAGTTTTCGGATTTGATTTTTTAATTTCCTTTTTTTCTTTTTTATCCTTTTTAACTACTGGTGCATCCAAATTCAATTTAACTTTACCTGTATCATCTTTAAACATTTTAATTTTAATTTTCTTTGGTGGTTTTTCAATACCATTCATCCAAATATGTTCATTAAGATCTTGTCCAAAAATAATATCTTCTTCACTTACTTTCATATGTCTTTTTGTGAATGCTTTAATATATTTAACAGCCTTCCTTGCTCTTACTCTATGTCTTCCTATTGAGTAAATTTTACTTAAACTAACTGTATAAATTCTTTCTAAACTCATAATAACACCTATCTAATTATACCTTTCTTTTTGAGCTTTTTCTTTTGAATGCCCAACTTTTGCGTTCTCCAATTTCTTCTCTTTGGATTTTCTGTTACGTCCTTTTTAGTTCTTGCCGTTACGAATAAAGGAACTCTTCTGTTTTGTCTACCTTTAACAGCGTTCATCCTTTTTTTCAAAACTTTGAAATCTTCATTCATTTTCATAATCATTTCCTCCTTATTTCTATGGTTTTTTCATTTCTTTGTTCAATGTTAACTATAATATTTCTTATTTGTTCAGAAGTTATTTTATACTTTAAATTACCTGAAGAAACTGATTGTGCAATTATGCTCACAATCAAATTATATTTTTCAGGGTTACTTCCTTTCAAATAATCCATCTTGTTAAATGCCTCCGGTTCAAGGTAACTTTTAAGTAATTCTTTTTTTCTTTGTTCAAGAACTTCATTATTGCTTTTTCCTTTTCCTTCAGCAACATTGTACATCTTTAATCACTCATTTTAATTTTGCTGAAATGCCATCTAAGAATTTTCTTCCTTGTGGACTTAAAACTCTTCCGTCCTTTTCTTTCAAAAGGTAACCTGAAGTTTCAAGTTGTTTGAAAGCATTTCTTATTATTGCTCCACCTGCATCTCTGTGATGCGCTGTATGAACAACATTTTTTTGTGCCCCCCCGTAATGGGTTCTTAACCCGCCAAGTGTAACCTTATTTCTAACGTACGCTTGCCTCAAAATTGATGCGCAACGTATGTACCAGAAATTTTTCTGTACAGGAGCTAACTCAACATGTGAACCACTTTTTACATATTTAGTGAATTCCGGTGGAGTTATACTTTTATTTTTTTCAAGTTCCTGTGCAACGGCGTGTATAAGTTTATTTGGATTTACATCGAATACTGTAATCATTTGTACACCTCATTTTATTTTTTGTATTTTTTAATCTTTTTTTTGTAACCACAGGCACAATTCCATTCAACAAACGCGGATTGTGAATTTAAACGTACCGTGACAGTTTTTCCCTTTATCCAGGGAATGAAACATTTTTTACAGTATTTTTTCAAATACTCTTTGTTTCTTATTCTATACCTCAGTTGAATTTTCCTTGCAAGTTGACAATATTTCTTTGCAAGTGTTTCTTCTCCTTCAATATATTTTTTCTTTGCTAATTCAAGAAGCAACTCTACCCTCTCACTAGCAACATCGGTAACCATTTTCTTTTGGCCACCTTTCATTTTTTTCGCCATAGTTTACAACTCATTTCATAAAACCCTTTATTCGACTTTCAGTCGGACTTTTGGGTTAAGCCTTGCTCGTAAATCTTCGGTTTACGGCATGCCATAATCGTAAACGATTATGAGCATTTCACGAAATCGCGAAGCGAACGGGAAAAGGTTAGGATGGGCTAAATGGGATTTATAGGCAACCATCCAAGGGTTTTTCTTTGAACCCTAGGGCCTTTCTTTTAGGATCTACCTTTTCCCTAGGATTTTCACGATATCGTGAAACGAATGAGAAAAGGCTAAACCGAAAAGAAAGGGGCTAGAACCCACGACCTACGGCTATCTTAGCCTGAAACTGATCTATATCAGAAGTGGTCATATAAGACCGTCGCTCTGACCAGGCTGAGCTATTAGCCCATCTGACATAATTAAACTAAATAACCTTTATAATTCTTTTGTATATTACCACTTCTAAAAATAGTCCTTAAGTAACCCTGTTTTTGGTGTTTTTTTAAGTATTTCTATTAATTTTTGAAAATCTTCTTCTAAATCTTTTTTCAACTTCTGATTATATATCGCTGCAGCGGGGTGGTATATGGGAAACAATACAAGTCCGCTTTCAGTTTTAAAACTTTTACCGTGCGCTTCACCAATCCCCGGGAATTCAATACCATACTTTTCAAAAAGGTACCCTGCGGAATGTCTTCCCAAGCATACAACAATTTTAGGTTTCATCTTCTCAATTTGCTTATCTAAATGAACTGAACAAGTTTTCTTTTCACTGGGAGTAGGGTCCCTATTTTCCGGTGGTCTACACTTAACAATATTAGTAATGTAAACGTCCTTCCTCTCCAATCCTATTTTCAATAACATCTCATCTAAAAGTTTACCTGCCCTTCCCACGAAAGGAACACCTTTTATATCTTCATTCTTCCCTGGGGCCTCCCCCACAAACATAATTTCAGCATGAAGGTTCCCATCACCAGGAACCGCCTGCGTTCTCGTTTTACAGAGTTCACACTTTTCACATTTTTTTATATCTTCAATTATTTTATCCATTTTTCATTCCTTTCCATATATTTCATCATATTCTTCTTTAGTCATTGAAAGTATGTGATAATCCTGAAATTTACCATTTTTATACTTTCTATTTCTAAGTGTGGCCTCATGCTTAAACTTTAATTTATCTTTATATACATGTACCGCCCTCTCGTTATTTCCAATAGCTTCAATTATAATTAAATTCAAATTAAGTGTTTTAAAACCCCATTTTAGAAGTAGTTTAAGTGTTTCGGGCCCATAACCTTTATTTTGAAATTCTTTTCTTATTGTAATTCCTAAAACTCCTGTTCCAGGTATTATATCAATATTATTTATATCCGTTGTTCCCACAACTTTATTTGTGTTTTTTTCAATTATTACAAAAGTATATGAATCTCCCTTACCTGCTTTTTCAGAACAGGATTTAATCCAACTTTCCTCCTCCATTTTAGATAAAGGCCTATAAAAGTTAAGAAAATCTCTATTTTCTTCTATGTTTGCCAATTCATATAATTCTTCCAAATCACTTAATTCAGGTAACCTTAGGTAAACATTTTCTCCATTAATCATGTATAAAATAAGAATAAGAAATAATAAAAATTAAATTTAGTTACAACCACAACAACCGGAACAATCTCCACCGCATGCTTGGTTAAATTGTTCAAGTTCTGCATCACTCGCTTCACTTTTTTCTATTAATTTAAGTTCAAAAATCAACTTTTTACCTGCTAATGGATGATTAAAGTCCACTTCAACATCCTTTTCTGTAATTGTAAGTATTTTAACAGGCATTGCTTGACCATTTTCTAATGTGGCAACAATTTCTGCTCCCTCCTTCATTTCTTCCTTCGGTAATCCTTCAAATGTACTTAAAGGTACTTTCAAAATTAATTCTTTTCTAACTGGTCCATAACCCATTTCAGGTTCAATTTCAATGGTTTTACTAGTACCCACTTTCATTTCAGCAACATTACTTTCAAAACCTTCAATAACCATACCCATTCCACTAAAGAATTCAATAGGTTGTCCTTCTGGTGACTCATCAAAAATTTCACCGTTTTCATATTTGCCGACGTATTCAACTTTATATTTATATATCTTATCGTTCATGGATTTATTCGAAAACGTTAAATTTATAAATCTCATTTCAACATCTATTTATATATTCACGTTCTAATATAATCATGCCAACCACTCCAACATATTTTGTTGTAAAACCAAAATTGCGCGGGCTTATGTGGCTCAAACTAATTGTCCTTCTCACCTTTCCCGTTCTAATGTATCTTTTATACATTGAAGGTTCATTCTTGTATTTATTTTTAGGTGTCTTAGGAGTATTCATTTTGATAGGTTTGAGTTTCAAAACCATGAATTTGTCTCTTAACACGTATAAGATTACAGGTTCATATGTTGAAAAGTCAAGACATTTCTTTACAGACACTCAAAATAAAGTTCCCATTGATAAAATTCAAAGTTATGAAGTTAAGAGTGACCTTTTAGATAAACTTGCAGGAACTGCAACTGTTGTTTTAAAGACAGGGTCTGATTCACCCACTTTAATAATGAATGGTGTTGGAAGGGAATACGTTGATAGTATTGAGAATACAATTGAACTAATAATTAAAAAAGATATTGAACGTGTTGATGTCAATAAAGAATTAACCTTTTCAGCGGACAGAAAATAATCTCTTTATATTTTTTTCTTACCATTTTTATTTATGGAAAAAA
>CAYOAB010000025.1:0-10367 GCA_964401875.1 Microcaldota archaeon | reverse complement strand
GTTTATGGAGGAGTACCCGTTATAAAATGGATGGGTGATGGAAGTTTAATTGTTTTACCGGAAAGTTTAGATAGTGGTTGGACAAGTGGTGAAAATGCTGCAGATGATGTATCGAAATTAATTTTAGAATCTGTTGCAATGAAATCGTATGGTAAACATATTGAATTAACTACACCGGTAAAAGTTGATACAAGTCAAAACAATACAGTAGTTGTTAATGATATTATAATCACAAATGGTAAAGAAAATATTAACGAGGCATATGTTAGATTAGTTGTTAGAGCGTACAATTTCTACAATAATAAATATAATTTGGAAAAAGTAGATTCATATTACTTTTACACGAAAAAAGATTTCTTGGGAACATTACTCAACAAGAGGTATGCATTATCAAAAGAACTTAGCGGTTCATTAACAGAACTTACTGTTATATTAAATGAAAATAGAAATCAGTTCCCTTCAGCGATACCAATATTCTTAAAAGCATATTCATCAAAGGGGGAAGTTGCATTGGAAACACCATTTGGAACAAGTTACATTTTACCTGTAGATTATACATTTAAAACTGAATTTAATCCTAAAATGTCTCCTGGAACTTATATAATTAAATTGGAGGATCCATCACAAACACCGTACCTTTTCGCTAAATCAATAATTCAAGTACCAAATGTAAAGTTACAACTTTATGAAGTACCTAACTGGAAAGAAAATATATTTAGATTTATTGTGACCACCTCAGAATTGGGACAAAGTTCACAGTACACAAAAAGTTTAGAAAATACTGATGTTATTATAAATGATAAAATTGTTAAAAAAGTTAAAATAATAAGAATCGGAGAAACGTACATTGCAGAAGTAAGTGTTCCGGAAGGATTAGAAGAAAATAAGGAACATGTTTTTGTTTTCACTGCACAGGAAGGATTAGTGTATAGAGGAGTTTCAACTATTAACAGAGCATATTATGAACAATGGTGGTTCTGGTTAGTATTAGTTGGAGCAATTGTACCTGTTGGAATTGGTATTTTGTTAAGAGCTAAAGATAAACCATTATACTCAATAGATATTCCTGAGTTTGAAGTTAAAAAAATCAACAAAATTAAAATTAAAAAAGAGATTTTCATTAACCTTTTTGACACAATAAACAGAGATTATGATTGGACGTTTATGCCTTTAAAAATGAAGGAAATTAAAAATGGATTCAGGAAAATTACGTATATGGGTAGACCTGTAATTATTGGAGATTATAACCTTTCAATTATACTTGAAAAGTTGAAAATAAATGGAGAAATTAATAATTATTTAGACCTGTACATTTTAACTAAATGGGAAAAGGAAAGTAAACATGATTATAAGTATTTGGCCATGTTTAGAAAAGTTAGAGATAAGTTCCTTAATTTAGCAATACCTTTCTCAAATATAAATGAAAGAGATGATTGTGATATATATGTTAAAAGTTATAGGGGAGAATTTAAATTTGTTTTAGGAGATGGAAATGATTTATATGGAAGGATTAATAGATCATTAGGTTCAAAGGAAAAAGTTATTTTAGTCTTCAAAGATGAAGAAGATAAAATGAAATTCAGTGAAAATATTACAATGATGGGTGGGGGAGAAGGTATTAAAATAGCTATCATAAATAATAAATTAATTATGACCACAATTAATGAAATACAAAAAATAGTTAAGTAATTATTTTTTATTTATGTACAAATCATTATATATTGAAAGTAATTTATTAGTGGTGGTTTCAATAGAATATTTCTGTGCTGTCTCAAGTGCATTTTTTGAATATTTTTTCTTTTTAGAAACGCAAATTAAGATTTTTTCAAACAAATCATCTTCATTATCAGGGTCAAATAAAATTCCATTATAATCATTTTTTATAATTTCACTTATGGCTAAATAATCTGCACCCACTACAGGTAAACCTGAAGCCATGGCTTCAATGCCACTTAAACCTTGAGTTTCAAATTTAGAAGGGAAAATGAATAAATCTGCACTCTTGTAAAGAGAATAAATCTTTGAATCTGGAACGAAACCTAAGAATTTGAAATAATCATTAACCTCTGCTTTTGAAACTAAATCTTTGTAATAATTTTCTTCAGGACCTTTACCTGCAATTATAAATTTGACATTAGGTATTTCTTTTATTATTTTTTTAGATGCACGTATTAAAACCTCTAAGTTTTTTTCTTTTACAATTCTTCCAACAAAAAGTAAAATGAAATCGTCTTCACTTAAATTAAAAGAGGACCTATCCCTAACACTTTTTTCATAAGGCGCTAAACTTATACCATTTTCAACCACTTTTACATTAGTAAATCCTTCTTTTTCAATTAATTCCTTAATTGTATAGGAAGGGACAATTGTAACATCACAACTACCATAATACCATCTCAAATATTTCCATGCAACATCTTTGGCAAAATCTTGAACATCTTTTCTCTTTGAAATGTAATGAGTAGCGTAAGGAATTAAAGTGTGGAATGAACCAACAAAAGGTAACTTTTTCTTTTTAGCAATGTCCCTGGCACCATAACCCATTGGGCCCATAGTTTGCGAATGAATCAATTCAATTTTTTTAGATTCAATTATTTCATTTGAAGTCCATGGATTCATAGCTAACCTGTAAGCAGGATACGGGGTGAAAGTAATTGAATTGTATAAGAAAACTCTTGAATCAGTATTGGCTTGTATAGCTTCCCTGGAACCTGGAGCAAAAATATAAACTTCATGATCATATGCTTCAAGTTGTTTACGAAATTCTATCATACTCTTAACCACACCGTCCATGGTTGGAAGGTATGTTTCACTATAATAAGCTATACGCATATGCATTAAATAAGAAAAAGAATAATTTAAAAGTTATTCCAATTTACCGTCCCATGGACCAGTACCATATTTAGATTTATAGAAATCATATATGTTTTCAATTACATTTTTGAATGCTTTTGTGGTTCCTGGCATATCGTTTTTGTACCAGACACCTGCGATGTACACATAATTACCTTCACTTATTGCGTCACGAATATCTGCAATTTTACCGTTAGGCATTCTTTGTCCATGGCCATATAATCCTTGAACAATACCATCTTTCATATCTGGTACCATAAAGTAGTCACCGAGCATAATTAATGTAACATATGCACTTGCATCGTTTTTCTCTAACCTGTTTTTCCATACGTTTCTATATGCTTTATATAAGGTGTTATAACCTTCTTTATCAGTAACTTCAAACTTTTCATCTAATTTCTTCAACAAATGAAGTCTTAGATTAGTATTATGATCTTTGTTTCTCTCGTTCTCTAATTCTTTTTCAAGAGCGTTTAATTTAGCTATTAATGATGCTTCACCATCTTTAAGTAATTTCTTTAATTCTGTTATTTCACTAGCATAAAGTTTACAGATTTCTTCCTCGTTTGGTTTAGGACAAATTCTGGGTGTTCTTACTACAGTAGCAGGTTTTCCATTTAATGATTTTAAACATAAGTCTAATGATTTTTCACAACTTTCATCTTTAACTATAACATTCTCAACAACAGGTTCGGGTTTAGTTTCAGGTACTGCCATAAAAGCGGATGTTGCCAAGTAAGCACCTAAGCCCATAGCACCTAATGTTTTTATTAATGCTCTATACCATTCCTTGTTTTTGAATACTTTGCTTGTATCAAGTTCCTTTTTCTCAACATTTTCAAGGACTTTTAATACTGCTGCGTATTCAGAAGAATTTTCGTTTTTAATGAATGCAATAGAATCTTGTATTAATTTTTTAATTTCCTTTTCTGCGGAAGCGTATTTGAATTCATTATCTCCTCTATATTTTTCAACTAAACTGTACAAGGGACTTCTTAAATGTTCTTTCCTTGCATACTGCTCTGTCATAATAACTATGTGAGCAACTTCAGGAGTTCTTGTTAATATATTTTTCTTTGTGAAATATTCTAAAATTTCTGGATTGTTTTTAAGCATAATTACGAAAGTTTTTGTTTTTTCATTTGATTCTTTCATTTCTGAATAAGTACTTCTTTTCTGAACTTTACTAAATTTTTGTTTTTTCATATTCGGTTGTGTGGGTTTACCATTACTCATTAAAACACCTACTATGTGGTTAGATACATAAGGGGTTTAAATACCTTTCTATTCACTACCTAAACACAACATTTAAATATAAGATTTTTTATAATTAAATCATGGATATACATCAGAAAATGAAAGATATTAAAAAGGCCATTGAAATTTATAAAGATAGAAAAATTGAATTTGTAATGAAAAAAGATTCTTTAAAGACATATTTATTTGATGATGAAATAAAAGATATTGTTTCATTTGATATGCCTTATAGAGGTTATATTAATAGTGGTATAATTAATACATTTTTGGTTAATACCCATGAATTTAAGGGGCATAAGTCTAATGTGGTTAACACTTTTTTAAATCAATTAAAAGAGAGTGGTGGTGTTACACATATAACTTCAATTTTTGTAACTGAAAACCATTCCCATATAATTCAACATGAACTTCAACATGTTTTTGATAATATAATTAATTTGAAAACGCCAGTTTGGGAACATGAATATAGAGCATTTCTTGCCAGTTTAATTTATGGAGATAATCCAAATAATATTCTTTTAAAATTAGTTAATTATGTAAATGAACCATTAAATGAAGTTGGTTTTGAATTTTTTAAATATAATTTAGAGTACATTATAAAAAATGATAAGAAGGTGGAAGAGATTGAACCGCATGAACTTGCAATATTAAAAATAATTGTTGATTTAGATAAGAATATTAAAGAGAAATATACAAATGAAAAAATTAAAAAAACATGTAAAGAATTAATGAATAAAAATTATATAAAAAATGTAGGTGCAAAATATGATGAAATTCTTGTTGAATTAAATGAGCAATTGAGAGGTATTTAATATGAATAAAATTCAACGAATACTCAATACAAAAAATAAAAAAATACAAGAGAGTTTAAAGGTATTTGTAGAAAGAAATTTTGATTACACAAATGAAAAAAATAAGGAAAATAAAAAAATAGCAAAAAACATTTTCTTATTAAAAGATTCTAACAGGTTTGAAATAGATAAAAGAATTTTTGATTATGAAAGCATTTATAAAAATGGAATTGTTACTGGATTAATTGTTAAAGGTATTTGTATGTATAATTTGAATAATCGTGCAAGAGCTTTTGCACGTGAGAATGTTATGATTACAACAAATAATAAAAGAGATATAATACATGAATCTGAACATGTTTTACAAAATATATTCGGTTTAATTGATTCTAATGAAAGATGGAAACTTGAATATGATGCTTATCTCGTTTCAATTTTGTTTTCTGAAAATAGTAAAGGCACATATAGAGAAATAAATAGGGAAGTAAAAAATGAAATTGAAAAAATACATTGTAATTATAATGATACTAAATCTAGGTACAATATACAAATAGGATTACCTAACATTGCTGGTAAATGGGAATTAGCAGTTAATATGGAAAAACTATTAATTAATATTAAACACACAAATGAGAATGTTAAAGAGGCCTGTACGTTATTGTTAAATGAAAGTTATAAGGCAAAAGTAGGTTTAACCTATGAACAAATAATTCAACAAATTAGAAGAGAATGAATAGAAGGGTTTATATATAAGAAAATACATAATACATATATGTTTGCTCAATTAAATGAAAGACATATTACTAAATCTAAAGTACGTAAAAGGAAGGAAACATTAAAATTATTTGACAAAAGAGAAAAAATCAATGAATTTAAAGAAGCAAAAACTAATTTTGAAATGGATTTATATGAGGGTTTAGTTAAAATCAAAAATAAAGAGGATAAATTATATGCAGAAGTTAATTATTTACGTTTAATATCTAATGATTTTTTACTTAAATATGAAATGGAATATAAGAGAATAGATTTTGGAAAAATAAATTTGATTGTAATTAATGAAGAGGATTTAAAGAAATTGGCATTGCCTTTTGGAGGAATTACTTCATTTAATTTTATATTTACTAGTGATAATAAAAATACAATTCAACATGAATTACAACACGGTTTTGATAATGTCTTAGGAATAAGTTATTTGTTTAAACCATGGGAAAAAGAATATAATGCATTTTTAGCAGGAATTATTTTTTCAAATAGTAAGGAAGCTTTAGTTAAAATGTATGATGAAATAAATATGGTAAAATGGAATGAAGAATTATGGAATTTTTATGAGAAAGATATACATTATAAAGCAAAATTACAAATAGTTTCAGATTTATTGGATTTATGGGTGGATAGAAAAAGTTCAGAAGAGCAGATTAAGCATGCGGCCTTAATATTATTAGATAGAATGTATAAGAAGAAAACAGGTATGAGCTACGAAGAAATAATAAAAGAGGTTAAAAAATGAAAAAATTAATGTTGGAAAGTTTAAACTTTTACAAGGAGAGGAAAGTTACATTCACTAAAGAAAATAGTTTCTTAAAATTAGAATTATATAATGAAGATGAAAAAAAAGGGGAAAATATTTTACTTCCAAAAAAAGGAAATTTTAAAGTGGGTTTAATTGATATTTCTTTATTAGACACGGCTAAACTTTTTGGAATGGATTTTGAAATGAATTCCAATAAAATTAAGAAATTGGTTAGTGGATTTATGCAAGGTGATTGTATAACCATGGAACACAAAATTATTATGACTCAAGAAGTTGACTTTGCTTTACAGCATGAACTTCAACATGTGTTTGATAATTTAATGGAGATAGATGGTGGATTAGAAGAAAGGGAATATAGAGCTTACTTAGCAGGACTCAAATATAGTGAAAATAAAGAAATTCATTTAATGAACATACCTTTTTTTATAGAGAAAAAAGTCAATGAATTAGGTAAAAAGATATTCGATGACGAACACAAGTATAATTATTTAAGTTTAATAAAAATAATGAATGAATTTAGTGATTTTTATGAAGAAAAAACAGAGAATAGAAATGAAATTATTGAAAAAAGATGTAATTTTTTATTAGATAAAAATTATGTTAAAAACACAGGTATGACTTATGATAGAATATTAAATACTATGATAAAAATGTATAGTTATTTGGAATAGTAAGTCATGAAAAGAGGAGTTAGAACATAGGTTTAAAAACCTTATTACAAGCAAGAGAAAGATTTATAAACTCCACTTGTTTAAAGAATTGTGCTGTAAGAACTTTTTCTTGCGGTAAGTTTTATGATAATCCAATCTGATTTGGATTAGATAGAGGTTTCAAGAGAGATATACTAATTGTGAGTATTGTTAAAACAATATTTAGACTAATGAGATAGTATGTAGTAAGATTCTAAGTTAACCGAATGTGGTGTAACGCAAATTCAAATAAGTTCATAAAAATAACTCCAGTTGATCCTGCTGGAGGATACTGCTATCAGAATCTGATTAAGCCATGCAAGTTAACTCTTACACTTGTAAGAGTGGCAAACGGCTGAGTAACACGTAGTCAATCTACCCAAAGGAAGTGTATAACCTCGGGAAACTGAGGGTAATTCGCTATAGGCAATTGAGGCTGCAATGCGCTTTTGTTTAAATGGCATGTGAATTGGAGCATGTCCGCCTTTGGATGAGGCTGCGGAAGATTAGGCTGTTGGCGGGGTAACGGCCCACCAAACCGATAATCTTTAGGGGCCATGTAAGTGGTAGCCCCCAGAAGGACACTGAGACAAGGGTCCTAGTCCTACGGGATGCAGCAGGCGCGAAAACTTTGCAATACGCGAAAGCGTGACAAGGAGATTCTGAGTGGTTCTCAACTGAGAACCTTTTGACGAGTTTAGATCACTCGTAGAATAAGTGGTGGGTAAGACCGGTGCCAGCCGCCGCGGTAATACCGGCACCACAAGTGGTATCCGCGCATATTGGGTCTAAAGCGCTCGTAGTCGGCCGAATAAGCCATTGGTGAAATCCTTGAGCTCAACTTGAGGGCGTGCCAGTAGAACTGTTCGGCTTGGGAGTGGGGGAGGTTAGAAGTACGCTTGGGGTAGGGGTTAAATCCGTTAATCCTGGGCGGACTAGCAGTGGCGAAGGCGTCTAACCAAAACACGTCCGACGATGA
The DNA here is from genome assembly GCA_964401875.1 of Microcaldota archaeon. Lineage (GTDB taxonomy): Archaea > Micrarchaeota > Micrarchaeia > CAILAH01 > CAILAH01 > CAYOAB01. The sequence continues at coordinate 2,267 of CAYOAB010000025.1, read as the reverse complement.
GGTGCGAAGGCCAGGGGAGCAAACGGGATTAGATACCCCGGTAGTCCTGGCTGTAAATGATGTAGATTTGGTGTTACGTTAGCCTCGAGCTGACGTAGTGCCGTAGCGTAGGTGTTAAATCTACCACCTGGGGAGTACGGCCGCAAGGCTAAAACTTAAAGGAATTGGCGGGGGAGCACCACAAGGCGTGGAGGCTGCGGTTTAATTGGATTCAACGCCGGGAATCTTACTGGGAACGACGGCAGAATGATAGCCAGGCTGAAGACCTTGCTTGACAAGCCGAGAGGTGCTGCATGGTCATCGTCAGCTCGTGGTGTGAACTGTCCGGTTAAGTCCGGCAACGAGCGAGACCCATGTCCTTAGTTGCTATCTTCAACTCCGGTTGAAGAGCACTCTAAGGAGACCGCCAGCGTTAAGCTGGAGAAAGGAGTGGGCGACGGTAGGTCAGTATGGCCCGAATCTCCCAGGCTACACGTGGCCTACAATGATTGAAACAAAGGGCTGCAAATTCGAAAGGGTAAGCTAATCCCTGAAATTCAATCTCAGTGCAGATCGAGGGCTGCAACTCGCCCTCGTGAAGTTGGAATGCCTAGTAATCGTACGTCAGCATCGTACGGTGAATACGTCCATGCTCCTTGCACACACTGCCCGTCAAGTCACCCAAGTGAGGTTTTAGTGAGGTGGTGGTTCTTGCCATCGTCAAACTAGGGTTTCGTGAGGGGGGCTAAGTCGTAACAAGGTATCCGTAGGGGAACCTGCGGATAGATCACCTCCGTTACTTTATTTGCATAAAGAAACATATAGTGTTGTAAGGCAAATCCCAATCGGTGGAATCTGCAAAACCTATGTACTTTTCTGGTTTTAATGTTGTTAAATTATACTCACAAGTAAAATTCTCTCTTGAAACAAATGTGGGCTCATAGCTCAGTGGTAGAGCGCCCGCTTTGCAACACTGATGGAGGGGGAAGTATCCCCCTCCCTCGTGTGTTCTACACCCTCCCCCTCATAAGGGGAAGGTACTCTGAAAGGAGATAGAACATTCTCTTAGGAGAATCAAGAAAGCGGGAGGCCGCGAGTTCAAAAAAATCATTTTCAATTGAATATGGTTTTGAATTTCTCGCTGAGTCCACTCACATCCCCTCGGATGAAGGGATGGACATGAGGTTTGAAGTGTATCTGATGAATTGCTGTTGCAACAAACTATACAGGGAATGGCCTGGCTTTGGTTTTGGACCGTGGCAAGCTGCGATATGCTCAGGGTAGACGCACGCAGTCTGTGAACCTGAGATCGTCCGTTGTCCAGAAATGGATTGTATACTCCGTGAATTGAAGCATCTGAGTAGCGGAAGGAAAAGAAATCAATTGAGATTGGGTTAGTAATGGCGAATGAACGCCCAATAGAGTCAAACCGAACTCCATTTTAGTAATAAAGTGGCGAATGTGGTGTATTAACTCTATCCAGTTTATGAGCAGAAGTGAGATGGAATGCTCCACGATAAAGGGTGATAGTCCCGTACGTTAAGTTTACTGGAGGAAAATACAAAGAGTAGGGCTCTCCGAGAGAGTCTGAATATGGGGGTACCAACCTCTAAACCTAAATAGATACCAAAGTCCGATAGCGTATTAGTACCGTGAGGGAACGCTGAAAAGCACTCCAAAAAGGAGGGTTAAAAGTACCTGAAACTGTATAGTGACAACCAGGTAATGCATGAAAGGGTAGATTCTTTTGGAAGTTTTCACTTGAGAGGGTGAAGACGACAAGAGAGGACCGATGTGTTATCATTCTTCTCGAAGCAAGAGCCAGGGAGTTTATAGTAGTGGTGAGATGAGATTCTGAGCGAAAGCGAGTCCGCGCAGTGTTAAACGAGGCGGAGCGTCCTAAAAGGCGTGAATCACTATTTTAAGACCCGAAGCCCATGCGATCTAGGCGTGGACATGGAGAAGCCGTTGTTAAAAACGGTGGATGCCATCAACCGATGTTAGTCTATTCTACTCGGGTGATCTGCGTCTAGGGATGAAAGTTCAATCGAGCTGGGCAATAGCGGGTTCCTTCCGAATTATATCTTAGTATAGCGTCCTTGGAGACTGATTTAGGGGTAGAGCACTGATCGGGAAGCGCGGGATCGAAAGGTTCTACTTTCCTTTCAAACTCCGAACACTAAATCGTCGTAGAAAAGGGCAGTCGGCTTCCTCGGGGTAACCCTGAGGGACGGGACGGGAACGGCCGAGACTTGGGTTAAGGTCCCAAAGAGCTGGTTAAGTGCAAA
>CAYOAB010000024.1:0-10722 GCA_964401875.1 Microcaldota archaeon | reverse complement strand
GGTCAAATTAAAGAAACCTTTAGAAGGAGAATCTTTAGCTATTGGTGTCTGGGGTCAGAAGAGTTTGAATTTGCCTGTTGATTTACATAATAATGAAAAAGGTAAATCTCGTGTATATTACGTTAGTCAAAGGTCACAACTTCTCTCTGAAAAGAAAAAGTTTGATAAAGAAGAAACTTATGAATTCAAGTTACCTGTTATAGCACCTGTGCCTGATATTGCTATCGAATATAGGTGGTTTGTGGGCGCTTCATTAACTGTTAATGAGGATGAAGAGATAACTGATATGGTTGAGATTAAAGTTTCAGAATAATTTTTTTATTTTTATATTTTACTTTTCTTAATTAATTGTGTTTGATATTACTAAATTGGATAAAGATAAAATTGACGCAATTAATTGTGATGAGAATACCTTCGTTGTTGGTAATCCGGGGACAGGTAAAACTAAACTGATTGTAGGTAAAGTTAAGCATTTGTTAGAGAAGGGATATGATCCTAAAAAGATATTATGTATGACTTTTACGTTAAAGGCCACTGATGAGTTGAATGGGCGTTTAATAAGTGAATTAGGTACAGAATTTCCACAAGTTAAAGATGTTGAAGTTAAAACATTTCATTCTTTTGCAATTAACTCTGTAGAAGAGTATCTAGCGAGTAAAAATATTAAGAAAAAACTCATAAAAGAAGGTATTCAGCGATACTTATTGTTTAAAGTGTTAAAAGACATGAATTTGTTTAACTATGGTGATGAATATACCTTAAAAATAGCTAATTTGATGAGTCAAAAGATAGGGTATTTACGTTCTTTTGGAAAAGGAAATCTTGATTTTAATGTTGAAAATGTAATTATAAAATTAAATGAAGTTTTTGATGAAAAGGAAATTAAAGAACAAGAAGAAAAAATTCGTGCTTTCATTCCTTATATTCCAAAGATTATTGATAATTATGAAAATGAAAAAAAGAAATATGGTATTGATTACACAGACATGATAGAATATTTTAATTTATACCTTGATGAGCATAAAATGGATTATGATTATGTTATTGTAGACGAATTACAGGACTCAAATGAAATTCAAGCGGAATTAACATTCAAATTGGCAAGTAAAGGTAAATTTTTTGTTGTTGGTGATAGGAAACAATCAATATTTAGATTTCAGGGAGCTTCTATTGATACTTTTAATAAATTTGAGAAAGATTCTAAGAAATTTAATTTGAGAACAAATTATAGATCTACAAATGAGATTTTAGATTATTCAAGTAATTTTTTGATGAATAAAACAAATTCTTTCAAGGAAGAATTAAGTGAATTTAAAGGTGAAAAGAAGGGAATTAAACCACGTATAATAAGAAGTGATTCTAACGAAGTCATAATTAATATGATAAAGGAAATGTATGATAAACATAAAGAAGTTGCTGTTATAGCAAGAACTAATTGGCAACTTGCAGATATTGCTAAATACCTTGAAAAATTAAACATACCTTATTCTATGAGTGGTTCAAATACTTCTTCTTCAGAGTATATAAAAGAATCTGTACTTTATCTTATTGATTTTCTAATAACTCAATCAACTGAAAATGTTGTTAGTGTTTTAAGCTCACCTTTAGTTAACGTTAGTTTTAATGACGTAATTAAGATTAAAGATTCATTAAATGGAAATGAAAATAATTTTAATAAGTTGAAAAGTATTGAAGAAGCTAAACCTCTTATTGAAATCACTGAAGAGTTCATTAAACATGGTGGGGGATATGTTGCTTTATGTAAATTGTTTGATGAAATTATTTTACCTAATACATTAAGTTTAGGTAAAGAACAATTCTTAACAGCTAATTATTTATATAAATCTCTAAGGGAATTTTTTGAAGATGGTTTAATAAGTAATAGAAATAATTTAATTGATTATTTGAAAATCTCTTCGGAAGTTTATGAAATGACTGCTCTGGAAAGTGATGCGAAAATTAAATTATATACTGTCCATGCTTCTAAGGGAAAAGAATTTGAATCGGTAATTTATATTCCAAGGGATAAAAAAATTAATAATATTAAATTTATTGAATTGAGTTTTGAGGGTATAATTTTACAAAAGTTTAACGTGGTTGAAGATATAACTTTTGAAAAATATAAAGTGGATTATGTTGCTTTCACTAGAGCAAGAGAAGATTTAATTATAATTAATAGTAAAAGTCCTTTCCACATAGAAGGGTTTTCTGAGGAAGTGGAAATTGATTCATCTAATTTAAAAGAAATTATATTAGATGAAAGTGATTTGTTTAAGAGGTATTCTAAAGTTATCGAACTACTTGAGAAATGTAATTATGACAAAGCAATTGAAAAAATTCATGAATTGAAAAATGAAAGGCCATTCAAATTGAATTGGTTACTTGATTATATTAAAAGTAAAAGAAATGAACAGAAGTCATATTCATTTACATATTTCAGTCCATTTTTTGATTGTCCTAGGAAATTTACATTTGAAAAAATTCTTAATTTACAAACTTTTATTGAAGGTACTAATGCTTTGAAATTTGGTGATCATGTTCATAAGTTGTTAGAAAATATGGTTAATGGTAAAGAAATTAATCTTGAAAATGAAGATGATAGAACAAAAAAAGCAATTGAAAATTATTATGAATGTGAAGAGATTTTAAAGAAAAAGATTAAATGTAATGAGATTGAAGTTGTTGGTGTTGAAAATAAAATTAATGTTAATTTAAATGAATTTTTAGGTGTTGATTGTGAAGGTGTAATTAAAGGTGTGATGGATAAAGTTGTTAAGTGTAAAAGTAATGGTAAGTATGTAGTTATAGATTACAAAACAAACAAGTCACCTGATTCTAATAGTATGCAACTTCATTTCTATAGGTATTTGTATAGTATTAAAAATAATGTTTCCTATGAGGATGTTTTAACGTTCTTCTATTATTTATGTTTAAGGGATAATCCTATTATTGGTTCTGATAATGAATACAAGTGGGAAGTTAAAGGTGTAATGGCCAGTAAATATGAAGAGAAAATCAATTTAATTAAAGAGGGAATTAAGGAAATTAAGTTTGGGCCACCAGAAAAATTATTAGAGAAAAATGAAAAAAACTGTTTATATTGTCCTTACAAAATAATGTGTGAAAGGTTAGATTGGGAAAATTCTAAATAATATCATTTTCTCTTACTGAATTGTAAGGAGGAAATATTGGTGTTATGTATTTTTTCTTTTCCCCTAAATCTTTTTTTAACACTTTAATCATTTGAAGTGTTGGTGTTTCATCAAATGTTCCCGCAATATTTCCCGGGGGATTTTCAAGTTCTTCTAATTGCATTTTAATTGCTTCAATTCCCATTTCATCTTTAACTTTTTTCATGTATTCCAATTCTTCCATTAATTCTTTTTTTCTTTCTTCCTTTTCTTCTGTTGGTATTTGTTTAATTTTAACTGGTGTTTTATTTTTCTTAAGGTTTTCTTCAAGTTCTTTTATACTATTTAAATTACTATAGTAACCAGTTAATGAATTTACATATTTAGTAATTGCCTTAACTCTTGGGTCAACGTTATCTGATTTATCTGAGTAAATGCTTTCATTTTTAATTGTTATTTTCCCTTGTGTTACTAATTCAACATCTTTCTGATTTAAATTAAATTTAATAGTTGCTATTTTACCATTATATTTAATTGGATTTGTTGTTCCAAATACAACTAATGAATTATCCTCATTAAGTTCAAAAATACCTGATATGGAATCGCAAATTGTTTTTTCCATTCTTTTTTTATAATTTGAAAGGAAAGGTTGCATTTTAGGATCTTTACTCATTTTTTCATAGACGTTTTTAGTTACTGTTTCAATTACATTTACTGGTCTTAAAAATTCAATCTGTGGATAATTTTCATTTATTCTTATGAATTTACTTACATTTACATTTTCTTCAAACACATTAACTTTTGTAATTCCTTTATTCAAGTAAACATATGATATGTTATAATCTATTATGATACGTTTTGATTTTTTCTTTATGCATTCAGGTCTTTCTGAATTATCCATACCAGTTATTCCTTGTTCAGTTTTTTTCTCTGAAATTTTTAATTTAATTTCAGAATTGGGAAGGATTTTTATATTAATTTCTCTAATTGAATTACTTTTTCTAATTATGTTTGTTAAATCAACAAAAGAATTTTCATCTGTTATAATAACATCATTATCTTTAAGTATAAAACCCTCATTATTAGAATCCAGTGCTTGTGAACCCATACCTATCCTTTTTAAAATAGGAGGTAATGAATTTGATGGTAATTGTTTTCTAATTCCATCTCTTAAAACGTATGCTTTACCCTCTCCGTATATTTTAAAAAGAGGTGAATTAATTGAAGTGTCATAAGTAGCGTGTTGAAAAGAGAAGAGATGTTTTTTGAGTAATTTAACTTTGTCAACATACTTCTTTTCATATTCCCTTTTTATTGAAACACCATTAACATGCCTTGTTATTAGTAATGGAGGATCTTTTTCAAATTCTTTAAGTATTTTTTGACAGAGTCCATATTCTTCAATAGTGGATTTCATCATATTTCCGTATCCTTTACCTTTCTCATACTCTTCATTATATTTTTTTTCATCACTTTTAACTTTTGAAGTAGCATCATCACGTAACTTTTTAATACGTTTCAAAAACTCTTCATTAGATTCTTTTTTAACCATTTAAGTCATCCCACTTTAACAGCACCAAACTCTTTAGTTAATGGATCATATTTTCTCGGTTTTTCCAACATTAATTCAATTTCTTTAGTAAATTTCTTAGTTTTTTCATCCGCTTTTAAATTTACATCATGTACCATATCTAAATATTTATTTGTGGTTTCTTTATTCATTTTTTCTTTATACCCTTTCATTAATGTCATATTTTTCTTAATTTCTTCACTCATATTAAGTTCTTCCATTTTTTTCATCATTATTGGAACTTCATCTAATTTCTTTTCCATCTCAGGAGTAAGTTTTTGTCCACTCATTTTCATTAATCTTTTAAGATCTTCGCCAGTCATATTTTTCATGGCTTCCAAACCAGCTAAACTTTCATTTATATCAAATGTATCTTCCATTGTTTGTTTTTTTAATTTTTCTACATCTATCTTGATATTTGATTTAATTGATTGTTGTAACGCCATAAAAATAGCTAATTTTTGATTAAATATATTATCTAAATGTGTCATGCCCTTTCTATAAATTGTATCTTTTGTTATTATGATTTCCTCAGGCATTTTAGATTTTGCTAAAAAGGATTTTTTTGTTTTTAAATTTGTAAATGACACTTTTTCACTTCCTATTTGAGAAGCATATACTTTATCTTCTAAAACATCTAACATTATACTTACACTTGATTCAGAGTAGATTGAACATACTGGTGTTAAAATTGGTTCTTTAATATTACTTAATGAAATTGAAAAAAATCCTTTTATCAATTTAATATTTCCAATTGATCTACCATACATTCTTTCATGATTTTCATTTTTTTCCCAGTTCTCAATATTATTAACTTTTATTTCACTATTAGGGCCCATAAAAATTTGAATTGAAACTCTTGGTATTTTCATTGAAGTTCTTTCTTTATATGTTTTAATTAGGGTGTTTTCTTTATCATATTCTGTTGAAACACAAATTTTTGTTTTACTTCCACTAATAACAGTATCATTGTTTTGTAGTTCAATTTTATTAAACTCTAAAGAAGTTAAGGGAATTTCTTTATTTTTTCTTTTAATAAAACCATTATTCCCATCAACGTAAACTTCATATTTACCAGTTTCAATTTCAAAAGGCATAAATTACACCTTTTTCTATTTAGGTTTCTCACCACATTGTTTACAGAATTTTGTGCCTATTGGATATTCAATTCCACACTTTTCACAAATCACTATTAACTTATAACCACACTCAGGACAAAATTTTGCATCAGGTTCAAGTTTAGCTTTACATTTTGGACATTTATCTAACTTTTTGGGTGTTCCTTTCTTCTGTGTTGCTTCTAATCCTTTTTGAGCGCCCTTAACTACAACATCGGTTGCAACATCACCTGCTTTATAGGTGAGACTATCTTTAGTTCTTCTAAAAATTGTATCTACTACACCATCAAGTACTCCCATAATTAAACATTACGGGAAAAATTTAAAAGGGTTATAATAAATCTATCTCTTTTTGAATTTACTAAACCTACTTCTTACTTTAGATCTCGTAGATTGGAATCTTCCATCAGGTTTTTTATATTCCTTTTTATCACCAAATCTATCATCCTTTTTCTCACTAAACCTTTCATGTAATTTTTCTTTCTTTTTATCTACAGTAAAACTGTGTTTTTCCCGGTTTAGTTTTTCGTTTGGGTTGTATTCCTTTTTAGATTTCCAATCTTTATTTCCTCTTCTCTCATTACCTTCAGAAGTGTAAGGTTTTCTTTCACCTGTGGGTCTTTCTCTTCTTTCACTGCCTTCAGAATTGTAAGATCTTCTTTCTCCACCAGAATAATTTGATTTAAATCTTCTTCCTCCTGTTGGTCTTTCAGATCTACCTTCACCTTCTCTATTTGATGGTCTTCTTTCTGAACCTTCATTATTTTCTCTTTTATGTTTTGGAATATAATCATCAGTTCTATCTTTCCTTCTTTTCCTTCCTCTTTCTTCAGTGAATGTGATCGCGTTACCTATTTTACCCATTCTACCAGTTCTACCTATTCTGTGTTTATGTATTTCACTTGACCTTGCAGTATCATAATTAATTACATATTCAACATCATCAATGTGTAAACCTCTTGATGCAACATCAGTTGCAATTAATATTTTTATTTTACCATCTCTAAATTCCCTTAAAGCATGTTCTCTTCTCGCTTGTGTAATTGCACTATGAAGAGTGTTACATCTAATTCCTTCCTTTTCTATTCTTTCCCTTAAAATTTCAACGTACCTTTTTGTTGAAGAAAATATCAATACTTTTCCCGTTGCCTTATTCAAATATTCTAAAAGTTTTGGGAATTTTTGTTCAGACCTCAATTTAATTTCTTCTTCAAAAATTTGTGTTCCTACAATTTCGGTTTTAATATCAACCATTTCATATTTAGGTATATGTTCCTTGATAACTTGTGTAACTTTACCTTCCATTGTTGCGGAAAATAAATGTACATTTTTTGGTCTTATAATTCTTAATATTTTGTTTATATCTTCTTGGAAACCCATGTCAAGCATTAAATCTCCTTCATCTAAAACAACTGTGTCAACATTAATATTTTTCAAGTTACCTCTTTCTAAATGGTCCAATAATCTACCTGGTGTTGCACATAAGATTTCAAACCCTTTCCTTAAACTCATAACTTCACCAGTTATTCCATGGCCTCCATAAACAGTAAACACTCTCATTCTACTAAATCTGTTAAGTTTTTGTAATTCTGTACTAACTTGTATAACTAATTCCCTTGTGGGCCCAATAATTACAGTTGCCTTGCTATCTTTTCTTAAAACTCTCTCTGAGAGAGGTATACCAAAAGCTAAAGTTTTACCACTACCAGTAAAACTTTTTACAACTACATTTTTACTTCCCATTATTACAGGGAATGTTAATTCCTGCACTTCTGTGGAATCACTATAGTTCATTCTTCTCAAACCATCTTTTAAAACTGGTTTGATGTTAAATTCATCAAATTTCTTTACCATTTAATCACGTACATTAAGGCCGTTGTACTCAATCCTTCTACTTTCGGCCTTATCTGGACAAAATAAAAGACGAATACTCTCCCTATTGTGAGAATATTAAAGTTACCTCTGTTTATAAACCTTTTCATAAGGTATTTAATTTTATCTTAGTTTATAATACATATGAATCAAATTCAAAAAGTAAAACTATTCAAAGAATCCATTAACAAATTCGGTAAAAGTGAACCTCGTGCTGAATTTATGAAAATTGCTCGTGAAATGTTTGAAAAAGATAGTAAATGTGAAGCGGCCCTTTTACTTTTATCAACGTGGAACTATGAAACTTTCAAAAATACACTTAAAGAATTCGACTATGAAAAGTTTGAATTTGTAATTAAAAGTTTACAAACAGATTTAGAAGAATTTTCTAATGTAAATTTTGAAAATATGAATTTATCATTTGAAAGAAGTAAAATAGTAAACATGTTCAACAGGTTATGTGATCTTCCAATTGTTAATTCAGATTCAGAACATGTTAGTATTGGCCCGACAGGTGCGGCAAAAGTATTGTATTTGTTTAGACCACACCAATTCATAATGTGGGATTCACACATTCGCGGTGAAGATTCAAAAGAGAAATATTTGAAATTAGAAAACATTGATTTTTACAAACCAATTTTTGTTAATGGAAATTACCCTACTTTTGAACCTAATTGGATGGGATATTATTTATTTTTATATGAAATGCAAAAGTTATTTTGTTCCTCACAGTTTAAAAAAATAGCAAGTGATTCAAATAAATCTATGGCGAAAGCGATTGATGAATTTAATTTCATAAACATTTCATTAAAGATTAAATAGTTTCTTTCTTTATTTTATTCATGAATAAATATTTTTTATTGTTGTTTTTATTTTTATTTGGTTGTGTAAATGAACAATCTGTAGTTATTGATGAAGTTCCTGAATGTGAATTAAATGATTTAGAATGTTTTTTCACTAATATTATGAAAGGTAATCCTTCAACTGTTGAATTTAAAAGTGAAACACCCGTTTTAAATTTTGTTCAACTATCACATGGTTATTATAACTCTATGGGATGTGAAGAAAATGTTTGTGTTTTTGAAGTATATTATTATGAGAGCGATATATATCTTTCAAATGAAACAATGAATATATTATTTAAACAAAACATAAGTGAGGATGAAATAAATTCAGAAATCCAAATAATTAAAGATTCTTTAAAGGAGACATGGGAGAATAATAAAGTATATTGTGAAATGAGTAAGGAAGAAGCTCAAATATATTTACAAGAATATTTAGATTCAATTAATAATACACAAATTTCAAATAATGGTATAGGTTCAAAAAGATGTAATTTAATCTTAAAGTAGTTTTTAAAATTTATTATTCTTAACTAATTTGTGAATATAATTAAAGTTGAAAATTTAACAAAGAAATTTAATGGTTTTACTGCTGTTGAGGGTATTAGTTTTGATGTTAGTGAAGGTGAAATATTTGCTTTCTTAGGGCCAAATGGGGCAGGTAAATCCACTACAATTAAGATGTTAACAACACTTATTTCCCCTAATTCTGGAAAAATCATATTTAATGAAAATCCTAAATTGACAAAGAATGAAATAAGGGACATGTTCGGTATTGTGTTTCAAGATCATAGTTTAGATGATGAATTAACAGCATATGAAAACATGGAATATCATGGTGTAATTTATAAAGTCCCAAAAAATGAAAGAAAAAAAAGAATAGAGGAAGCATTAAAGTTAGTTGAATTGTGGGATAGGAAAAATGATTTGGTTAAGAAATTTTCAGGGGGTATGAAGAGAAGATTAGAAATTGCAAGAAGTTTAATTCATTACCCGAAAATATTATTTTTAGATGAACCTACTTTAGGATTAGATCCTCAAACAAGAAAGAAAATATGGGAACAAATTCATATAATGAACAAAGAAAAAGGAATGACAATTTTCATGACTACACATTACATGGAAGAAGCAGAAAAAATGGCCCATAGAATTGCCATTATTGACCATGGTAAAATTAAAGACATGGGGACTTTTGAAGAGTATAAAGAAAAGTATAAAACAAATTCTCTTGAAGAAGTTTTCCTTCAAATTACTGGAGAAAAAATAAGGGAAGAGGAACCTGAAAAGAATTATATGTTTAAGAAGAGGATGGGGAGATAAAATGTTTGAAATTATTTACATATTATGGTTAAGACAAATTAAGAGGCATTTCCGTTCAAAGTCACGTTTAGTAGGTTCTTTAGGACAACCATTACTTTTCTTAATTGCATTAGGTTTCGGGTTAGGGCCAATGTTTCAACAAGCAGGTGCGGGTAATTATTTAGATTTCATTGTGCCTGGTATTATAGCTATGGGTATACTTTTCACGAGTATATTTAATGGTTTTGAATTAATTTGGGATAAACAATTCGGTTTCATGAAGGAAACTTTTGTTGCACCAGTTCCACGTTATCAAATACTATTAGGTAAAACTTTAGGTGGTGCCACAGTAGCAACAATTCAAGGTATTCTCATTCTAATATTGACATTAATTGTTGGTTTCACTATACCTGATTTATCTATTATTCCTTTAGCACTAATATTTATGTTTTTAATTGCTATTTTCTATACTTTAGTGGGTATTACTATTGCATCATTACTTGAGGATTTACAAGGTTTCCAACTCATTATGAATTTCCTTGTCATGCCTACATTTTTCCTTTCAGGGGCCATATTTCCTTTAGAAAATTTAAATGGAATTCTAAAATTATTAGTAAGTGTTAATCCATTGAGTTATGGTATTGATGGAATGAGAAGTGTTCTTATAAATCAACCTTCAATTTTCGGCCTTTCATTTGATTTAATATTACTTTTTTCATTGAGTATTGTAATATTAGGAGTAGGTACATACCTTTTCAATAAAATACAAATCAATTAATTTTCGATATATTTATAAATGTTAGGAATACATAACATTATGTTAGATAAATCTAACTATGGTGTTAATATGAAAAAGTTTGAAAAGTTAATTATGTTCGGAGTGATTGCCT
>CAYOAB010000023.1:0-10787 GCA_964401875.1 Microcaldota archaeon | reverse complement strand
ATGAATAAAATTGAAGGTGCATTTTTCCTTGCTGTTTCAAATACTTTATGAATATTTTTTTCTGTGTTACCCACGTACATGTCCAGTAAATCACTTAATTTAGCATTAACGAATGATACACCACTTTCACCTGCGGCAGATTTAACAATGAAAGTTTTACCACAACCTGGTGGCCCGTAAAGTAAAACACCACCACCACCTAACTTACCATACTTTCTTGCCAAGTCGGGGTTTTGTAATGGTCTAACAATATAATCAAAGAATTTATCTTTAACTGTTTCCATACCGGCGATATCTTTAAACCTAATGCTTGGTCTCTCAACAAGTTTAACGGATTCCTTTGCCTTATCTCCACCATCTTCGGTTTTCTTGTTTTGAACTGCTTCAAGGTGTGCGGCCGCTTCTTCCATATCAGGGTTCAAGTTTAATGCCTTCTCATAATCTTCTGTTGCTTTATCATAACTTTCTAAATATTCGTAAGCTAAACCTCTAACATAATATGCTTCTGCGAAATCTGCATCAAGTTCAAGTACTTTAGTGAAATCTTCAATTGCCTTATCATAATCTTCAAGAACTGCGTAAGCTAAACCTCTATTATAATATGATTTTAAATAGCTTGGATTAAGTGTAACTGCTTTATCATAATCCATAATTGCCTTGTTATATTCTTGTTTTCTGTAATATGCATCTCCCCTATTATTGAAAATGACTGGATTTTCAGAATCTTGTTCTGCTGCCTTTGTATAATCTTTAATGGCCTTATCATAATCTTTTTTAACGTAATAACAAAGTCCTCTATTAAAATATGCTTCAGGAAAATTTGGATTTAATATGATTGCAGTGTTATAATTTTCAATTGCTTTATCATAATTTCCTTTTTCATAGTGATCGTTACCTTTGTAATAGTACTCTTTTGGATCAGAATCTCCGCTCATGTTAAATAATTGGTTGAATATTTTTATTAATGTTATACTTTTGAAATATAAACAAGGTGCAAAAAAATGATTACTTTAGCATTACATGTAGATTACATTAAAATTAAACCTACAGATAAGGCATTTGAATCTGCCGAAGAGTTAAATGATGATTTGAAAGAGGTTTCAATGGAAGAAGCATTAGTTGTTTTCTTGGCAAGTGAAGTTGGTGATAGTGAAGATGTTGTTTTCGCAATGGTAAAACAAATTAAAGAACAAATGGAAAGGATTAATTGTAAAAATGTTCTCGTTTACCCTTACGTACATTTAACAGATAACCCTTCAAATCCATCACTTGCATATTCTTTAACAATAAGAACTGAAGAGGAGTTAAGGAAATTAAATTATAATACAAAGAGAGCACCTTTCGGTTGGTATAAATCATTTGAATTGAAAGTTAAAGGACATCCTTTAAGTGAACTTTCAAAAAGGGTAGGACAAAAGGAAGCCAAGGAAATGGAAGTTGTTTCTGAATCACTTAAACAGGAAGATTTAGTTAAATCTCAGTTCAAAATAATGGACACGAATGGTGAATTAATAGATATTGATAAATTTGATTTTTCAAAACACCCAGATTTAAGGAAATTTGCAAATTATGAAATTAAAAAATCCAGAGTATATGAAAAGGAACCTGGGCACATTGCGTTAATGCGTGAGCATGACATTGCTGGAAATGAACCTGGTAGTGATGTAGGTAATTTGAGATGGTTGCCTAAAGGTAAACTCATAAAAAAGTTAATTGAAAGACATATTACAGATAAATCAATTGAAAATGGAGCGGTTGAAGTTGAAACCCCGTTAATGTATGATTTTCAACATCCTGCACTTGAAAAGTATTTGAACAGGTTTCCTGCAAGGCAATATATTGTTCTTTCAGATAAAAAGAAATTTTTCTTAAGGTTTGCTGCCTGTTTTGGACAATTTTTAATTTCAAGAGATATGCATTTTTCATATAAGAATTTACCTTTGAAAATGTTTGAATTAACAAGGTATAGTTTCCGTAGAGAACAGAGCGGAGAAGTTACTGGGTTAAGGAGATTAAGAGCATTCAGTATGCCTGATATGCACACTTTAACTAAAGATTTAGAACAATCTAAACAAGAGTTCGCTAAACAATTTGAAATGTCAATGAGTTTCATGAAAGATTTAGAACTTGAATTTGTAGTTGCCTTTAGAATACAAAAAGAATGGTATGAACAAAATAAAAAATGGTATTCCGAATTTGCTAAAATTGTAGGTGAACCTATGCTTATTGAAATGTTTGATATCCGTTACGCATATTTCATTACTAAATTTGAATTTAATTTCGTGGATAGTTTAGATAAATGTTCTTCACTTTCAACTGTTCAGATTGATGTTGAAAATTCTGAAAGGTTTGATATAACTTATATTGATGAAGATAATGAAAAGAAATTCCCTTACATTTTACATGCAAGTATTTCTGGTGCTGTTGAAAGAGATATTTATGCAGTTCTTGAAAAGCAAAGTATGATTAAAGCGAAAGGTGAAACTCCACAATTCCCATTATGGTTAGCTCCAACACAATTAAGATTAATTCCAGTTTCGGAGGATCAAGTTGAATATTGTGAATCTTTACTTTCAAAATTTAAAGGTAAAGTTCGTGTGGATTATGATGATAGGGGAGAAAGTTTAGGTAAAAAGATTAGGCAAGCCGGAATTGAGTGGGTGCCTTACGTTGCAGTAATAGGAAAGAAAGAAATAGAAACGGGAAAATTAAATGTTAAAATTAGAGGCAAGGAAGAAGCATTAGATTTAACTGTTGATGATTTAATCAATGAGATTACAACTAAGACAAGTAAATTCCCCTTCGAAGAACTTTCATTGCCTAAACCCATTTCAAAAAGATTTTCTTTCTAAGTGGAGAGTGTTATTTTGGAAGTTAAATTAGGAAATAAAAAATATATTTTTTCTTTTTCCTTTTTGTTAAATTTACCTTTTATTCTTTTGTTTAGTCCGTACAGGAAATTTGAAAGTGTAATTATTGAAAACAAGGAGTATAAGATGTATATTGTTGAAAGTGTTTTTTCACAGGCCATAGGTTACAGGTTTCGTTCTCCACAGGATTTAGAAGAAAATGAAATCATGCTTTTCAAATTCAAAAATGATAATGAATATTCTTTTTGGATGAAAAATGTTTATTTCCCCATAAAATTATGTTCAGTGGATTTTGATTTTTCCTCAACTAATTGTATTATTATGCAACCAAACAGAAATGAAAAACATAAAATAAGTGGAAATTCCATAATAGAATTTCCTATCTTTATAAACGAAAGGTTTAATAACCCCTAAATTTATAAGTATTTATGCAAAATCTTTCTAAAGTAGCATCTAAAGAGAAAATTACATTTAAACAAAAGTTAGTGTTAGGAGGTTTACTGTTAGAAAGTTTAATTTTACCTATTTCTTGTGTAAAAAATGAAGAAGTTAGTAATAAAAAGGAAGAAATTACAACAGATGTTTTTACGACATATAGTAGTTTTAATTTGTGTGATAATAAATTTGATATAATTCCATTTCAATTAAACGAACAATTTCAAAAAGTGGGATCTACTTTTTTAGTTAAACAAACTACCAATTTAGAATTATTTAATTCGGAAACAGGAAAATATTATTTGATATCAAATCCTTCCAATAGAAAATATAGTGCTTTCTATTTGAATGAGTCTGTCTTTTTAATTGATATTGATGTTAATGATGATAAAGTAATATTATTAGAATTTAAACAAAATAATCCAAGAAGATATGTTCTTCCGTTATCGCAAGAGAAAGTTGAATATTATGGAATTAAAGATAATGCATTATATTTTTGTTCAAATAATGGGAAAGTAGTTTATTCATTAACTGAAAATGGATTATATTTTCATGATTTAATGACAAGAGATAATGAAGAATATTTAAAAAGTTATAAACCAATAAAAGCAAAATAATTTACTTAAATATTTCATGTAAATTTTTCTTATCATTTCTATAATATTTTCCATTTAAAAATAAAACTATTCCATAACTTATATTATAATTTTGAGAATACATATATACAAATGGTATTTTTGAAATTTTTCTATTAAGTTGTTTTTCAATTTCTTTTTGAATTTCATTTTTTAATTCTAAGTTTGTTGTTTCTTTTGTTTCATAAAATTCAAAATTTGGTGCAAAGATTAAACTATTAGGAAATTTTATAGATAATTCTTTAGCTAAATTAGTATAATTTTCAATTATTTTTCCTGTGGAGCAAGCTAGAATATAAATTGAATCAAAACTTGATAAATTTACATTATCATTTGCTGTTAATATATTATTTTCATTTTTATTTTTATCCAATGTTATTTCTCGTATTTCTCCGTGTCCTCTCATTACTATCGAGAAATTAGTGTTTTCTTCCAAGTCAGTTTTAAGTGTTTTTTCAATATCTTTTACAGATTCATTTACTTTACAAATTTCATTAACTTCATATATAAAAACAGGTCCAATTGTATTCATTATATTAATTTGATTTTGTATTACATTCATTTTTTTTGTTTCGTTGTATTTGTAAACTGTACCTTTATTTTCATAAGCACTATCTAAAAAAGCAACTATTTCAGGATAACTTCCATTCAATTTAATTTTTCCGTTTCTTGTTCCATCAGGACAATCAATCCATTCTACTGAATTGTGTTGAAATAATAATTGTTCTGGGGAATGTCTTCCGAAATGTATAATTCCAAATTTATCATTTAAATCACTTACAATCTGTTTCGCTTCATTTTTACTTTTTCCAGTGTTCATTACTTTTACAATTCCTGCTGTGTAATGCAATAATGTTTCTTCATTTATTTCAATATTTTTCTTTAATAAAATGTTATAACTTTCTAAATAGATTTGTTTAAACTCTTCACTAATTTCAATTTTATTATTTTTTTCCATTTTAAATTTTTCATCATTCATTTCAATTCCTAAAAAATCTTTATAAAAAACAAAAATTGGAATTTCTCCTTCTATTGTAAGAATTCTATTTGTCTTTGTATCAATAATTTATTCATTCTCTAATTTATTGAGCGTTTGCTTTGTAATTTTAAGTGCATTCATTTCTTTTTTGTAATTGTTTATTTCTTTTTGTTTGGAAGTAATACATTCCTTATGACAAATTTCATTTACATCAAATTGTTTAACCCACTCTTCAGAATTATTTTTACACTTAGTTCTCGCCACGAATATAATTTTACAAACAAACTTATAAATATAAATAAAAACTAAATTGAAAATTACCTACCGAACATAATTTCTAGTACATCTCTATGTTTAAGTTTATAGTCCGCTCCCAAAGGCATTTTAGTTTTAACATTAATTGCCTTAATGAATTTCTCTGCCATGTCTTTATGTATCCTTGCCGCAAAATCAAGGGCCGTGCTATTAGGTGGAAACAACCACACATCTGGTAAAACATTACCTTCTGAATCGGCCAACTTGTTAACCCCCCCAGGGAAAACTGCAATGTAATGTAACAAATCAAAAACTGCTGCGTTTATACATTTTTGAACTCCTGTACCTTCATACTTTTTCAATATATTTTTGTCCATGAATTCAATAGCTCTCATTTGCTTTTCATCTAACTCTTTAACAATTTGAACATGATTATCTCCAGGTATATACTTTATGTACTCTTTCTTGCTTGCTTCTTTAAGTGCAAGTTCAGTTTCTGCGGATGTTGCAACAATTATGTATTCAGGAAATCTCTCTTTCAATCTTTTAACATTATTTTCCGCTGTTGGCAAATCACATTTATTAGCCGCAATAACTATAGGTTTACTTGTCTTTCTAATTTCAATAGCGAAGTTCATTAATTCCTCTTGACTCCAATCAATCATTTTTTTCTCTTTCAAATTTAATCTTCTCAACGATTCATCAATGTGTTGTTCTTTAACTCCCAACCCGCTCATCTGTTCAACCAAAATAGCAATTTTAGTTTTAGTTGTTGACGTTTCCATTCTACTTAACTTTGTCCAGTTTTTAGTTAATATTCCCAATATCCAAAAGTTTAATTCTTCTTCTAAAAATTTAACATCATTAAGCGGGTCATAACTTCCCATGGCTACTGTTTCACCATTTTCATTTGCACTTCCACTCGCATCAATTACATGTATAAGTGCATCCGCTTGCCTTAAATCATCTAAAAATTTATTTCCCAATCCTTTCCCCTCATGTGCTCCGGGAACTAATCCTGCAACGTCAATTAATTCAACTGGAACAAATCTTCTTGAATTTATACAACTTCCGTAACGTGGGTTACATTTCGTGTTAAAATCTTTATCCACACATTCAATTTCAACATGTCCTACTCCCCTATTCGCTTCAATTGTAGTGAATGGATAATTTGCCCTCTGTGCAGGGGCCATTGTAAGTGCTTGAAAAAATGTAGATTTCCCTACATTCGGTTTACCAACTACTCCTATCAACATAAATTATTCACCTGAATATTCCTTTCTCTTCTATATTTTTCCCTTTCCTGTACATGATTGCGATTGCATTTTCCTTTCGGTCATATGCTTCCTTGTTCATAGGGTTAAGTTCAATTGCCCTTTCATATTCTTTTATTGCTATTTCGATTCCTTTTACTCTTGCTAATATATCTCCCTTTCTTATGTAAAGTGTATCTTTATTTGGCATAAGTTTAATCGCTTTGTTTATCAATTCAAGTGCCTTCTCATTTTCTTCCAAGTTATAATAAGCAAAACTCATGTCAGCATATATACCATACAAATCTTTATCTCCTGAATATTTCTTCAATATTTCATTGTATACTTTAATAGCTTTTTTCAATTCCCCATTATCAACATATGAAAAAGCAAGTGCCTTGTAAATCTTATCATTAACATACATTTCACCTTTGCCCACAGCTTCTTCACAAATTTCAATTATTTTTTTTGTGTTGTTAATTTTTCTATAAATCATTGCACCAGTTTCGTAATACTTTTCATCTTTTTTATCTTGCATTTGCTCAAACATTTTTTGTGCAATGAATATTTTATCTTCATTTTTTGTAAGTGCCTTTATAATTCCAATTAAATAAAGATAAGAATCACTTTCCTCCCTTGTCTTTATCATGTTAATTAAATTTCTTCTTCTCTCATGTAAATTTGAATCGTTAAAGTTAGGGTTTTTACTTAAATCTTCAAGGAAATCTAATGATTTTTCATAATTTCCAAGTGATGCATTAACATCAATAATTCCCTTTATTATATTCGGATCATTCTTATCCATTTCATATGCCTTCTCAACATCTTCCAACGCTCTAACTTTATCATTATTTTTGAAAAGTAAAACACTTCTTTTAATTAGATTTTTTTTATCTTCATTTTTTGAAATTATTTCATTCATAATTTCAATTGCCTTTTCAACATTTTGTATTTCCATATAAACATCAACTAAAATTTGTTTAAGTTCTTCATCGTATTCTTCACTGTTAATTAATTCAATAACTTCGTCGTACTTTTTACTCTTTCTAAGAATGTTAATTTTTTCAATTATTGCACGCATGTTAATTTTATAAAAGATAATGCTTTAAAACTTCACATGAATCTATTGAGTTTATTGCCCGGTGGGTTATTATGCTTTGTTTTGTTTGTTTTATTTTTCGCTCCTATCACTATGTTTATATTTAAAAGTTTTAAACGTAGGTTAGACTTCATTGAAATTTCATTATTATCCTTGACAATGTCCTTGGTGCTTGTACCTTTAATTGCTTGGATTTTAAATTTCATGTTACCTTTCAATCATTTACTTATTGGGATTACTTTCACAATTCCACTTTTAATCTCAGCATTTCTATTCGTGACTAAGAGAATAAAAATTGAAAAGGAATTATTTACTTTCTCTAAATCCTCTTTAATTATTTTGTTCATATTTCTTGCCGCTTTCTTTTTGAGGGCACAATCACTCTCATCATTTTTCTATGAATTTGACCCTTACTGGTATGGTATGGTTACACAATTTTTAGTTGAAGATGGTTTCATACCGCAATATGATGACTTGGGATATAATCCATTAGGAATTTCAGGCCATAGAACTTTACCATTAACACATTATTTAACTTCTTCATGGTATTTATTATTAGCAGGGGATACTTATGACAATTTAACAAATGCTTACATAATGAATTTATATCCTCCTCTTTTAGGTGCCTTGATTGTATTCTTAGCATATTTTTTGTTCAAAAATGAGTACGGGAATTATATAGCAATAGGCGCAGCAATTTTATTTTCTTTCACACCCGTTCTTTTACAGAAGTTTATGGCAGGAGTTGCAGAACAGTTACCTTGGGGTTTAGCTTTTGGGTTTGCTGGAGTTATTTTTGCACATTATGCTATAAGTTCGCAAAATAGAAAGATGTACATTCCTTACATAATCACATTAATAGGTGCACTTTTAGGTTCAAAAGCAGGTATGATTCCTTTAGTTATAGGTATTGCTTATATAGGGCTATGTGCAATTAAAGATTTCATTATGAAAGTTCAAAATAAAAGTTATTATGAAATTACATTTTGTGTACTATTAGTTGTTTTATTATCTAACATTTTAACAAATGTATATTTGAATAGAAATGTAATAAATTCATTTACTGATGTTGAATTTTTATTGGCTTCATTAACTTTCATAGCAACATTTTTCTTTTTCCATTTTGATAATCTCAAATCAAAATTGAATTTATCTAATATGAATTTGTTAAATGATCGTTTACAGTTAATTGGAGTTTTTGTTTTGTTAGGTATTTTATTCTTATTTACTATAGGTTCTCCAATACTTAATTATATTTCAAATTTAGCTTCTGTGGGTATGATAGGTGAATCGGCTTTAATGAAAACTGTTGCGGAAGAAAATCTTTACGCAGGGGCCTTGGTTAACAAGTTTGGTTACTTAGGAGTTTCATTGGACATAAGTGGCTTTACTGAATCCCTCGGTAAATATGGTTCTCTTGTTGCATTACCTTTAATTTTCATATCATTGTTGTTTGCTTCAATCTATGGTTTCTTTTATAGGAAAAGTAATTTGTTATTACTCATATTCCTGTTCGTGATTGGTATTTCAATTATAGGTTTACAGAAAATTAAATATACTCCACATTTAGGTTTAGTTCTTGCACTTGCATTTACAACAATTGCAGGGGAAGGATACAAATTTTTAACTGATAAAGAAAATAATGATCATAAAAAATATATAGGATATTTCATGTTGTTAATTTTTGGTGCAATTATTCTTTATGCATTATTTTCATATGTTGTAGGTTTCCTTTCCTCCTTGAGTGGAACTGGGTCAATACCTTACTTAACTTTGAAAAGTATGGAAATGCAATTGTTATTTATTTTAATTGTATTGGGAATATGTTTCTATTCTTGGAAATTTTACAAGGAGAAAAAGTATGAACCTATATTTGCATTTTGTTTATTACTTTTAATTTTACCATTTACTTTGATGATGGTTGATGTGGTTCCACATTCAATAGCTAATCTAAGTACTGATGGTACAAATTATACGGAAGTGTCAAAGTTTTGTTCCTCTGTTGCTAACACCGGTTCAAGTGTTGCTGCTTCATTTTATTGTCCAATCATACCACAATATTGGTATGATACTATGATGTTTATAAGAGATGAAACACCTGAAGGTACAAGAGTACTCTCATGGTGGGATTACGGGCATTGGACAAATTTCTTTGGTATGAGGAACACAGTTACAAGGAATGATCATCCTGCAGGTGCAGAGGAAAATGAAGTTGTAGCAGATAAATTTGTAGCTAATGATGAACAAGCATTAAGAAGTTATATGGATTTAACGGGAAGTCAATATGTACTATTGGACCAAGATTTAATTAGTAAATGGGGTGCATTAACATACCTCTCATGTGTCCACAATGAAGAAACTTCTAAAGATGAACTTCCAAGTGAATCTAAATGTAGTGCTGATTACCAATTTGAGAGGGTTCACATCCCAGTAAGTGCAACGATAAATGAACGTTGTATGATCGGTGAAATTTTCGGCGTGATAGGTTACTCTTCATTCCAAAATAAAGGATATTGTGTTATCCAGAATAGTGGAAATAATTTATTTTATGATGTTGAAACTAAAGAGTTAATCAGTGCTGTTCCTTTAAGTTTTGGAGTTACTAATATTCAGGGTAAGCAATACAATGAAATATTTATGATTTATTTAGAGGAAGATCTTGATAGGGCACCGGGTAGAGGTTACAATTCTATATTTTATAAGGCCTTTTTCTTAGGGCAATTGGATGGATTTGAACAAGTGTACCCTGAAAAGAAAGGCATTGGCCTTTTCCCAACAAGGATTTATAAAAAAGTATAATTTTTTTTATTTTTTTATTTCAACCTTTGTGAAAGCAGCGTTCCCCCGCTACATCAGGGTACGATGTTTTTTCGGCGAAGCCGAAAGGCATCTTAGATTCCTTCGTAATCAAAGAGAAAGCGTCTCGTGATATTTGATTATGTAATAATCTAATATGCAGTTCGCGAAGCGAACAAGCATCTCCTTGTGCTCGCTGGCTATAACTTATTTTAAACGTTGTGACAAATAGTAAATATTCTTAGGACGGCCGAGACCTTGCCTCTTCCTTGTTTTTGTGATTATTCCTTCCGTTTCCAAATTAAGTAACCATCTTCTTGCATTTGAAGGGTTAATTTTAGTAATTCTCATAATTTCTTCAATGTCTCTTGGCCTTCTGAGAAGTTCATTAACCCTTTCCTTGAAATGTTTTGATATTTCCTTTTCAATTTTTAATACCGGATACTTTGTTTTATATCCAAGCAT
>CAYOAB010000022.1:0-11096 GCA_964401875.1 Microcaldota archaeon | reverse complement strand
CTAATACTTCCACATTATCTGTGAATAAGTCTGCTGGTTTAAGTAATACTGCCATTGAAACTATAAAGATTGCAATTGTAACTAACATAAGTAAAAATTAGAATAGAATTATTTTAAACCTTATAACCAAACTCTCTCAAAACGTCATACCTTTGTTCAATCTGTTCATCATCTTCAATTCCCATGGGTGAACTTCCATCTATTACTCCCAATATTCCTTTACCTTGTTCACTCTCCGCAACAATTACTTGTAATGGGTTAGCTGTGGCACAATAAATTCTACAAACTTCAGGTACATTTTTTATGGCATTAAGGACTGCAATTGGATATGCCTCTTTCATGAATATTAAGAATGAATGTCCTGCACCAATTTTATTAATTTCCTCAACGGCCTTTCCAATCAACTCTTCATCATTACCTTCCGCTCTAATTAATCTTTGCGCACTAGCTTCCGCGAATGCAATGCCAAATTTAGCATGCGGTACTTGTTGCGCCATAACTTCGTATAAATCTTCTATTGTTTTAATAAAATGCGATTGCCCTAATATAATATTAGCACCTTCTGGCATATCTATTCCTATAAGTGATATTGTAACTTCCATGGTAATATTAAAAACACGTAATTTTTAAAGCGTTTTTACATATATTTAAATGCTTTTTTCACTATATATAAGTATGAGCGAAGAATTTTTATTCAAAGAATTTTGGAATGGTCTTGAAAAAAAGCCAAAGGGTATAGGTTTCACTGAAGGTGAAAGTATAAGTCCTGAATGTGTTGATTTTAAATATTTGAGAAGAGCACGTAAGCTTGTTAGAGATTACCGTGACATTTTAAACCAAACACGTTCTGAAAAGAAGTGGAGACTTGTTTCTGAAAGAATGTACAGGGGACATGGTTCTTATGTTACAGTTTATACGTTAGCAGTTAAAGATGGTAGAGAAATTTTAGAACAAATGAAAATTGAATTTATAACACCACCTTTAGTACCTAAAAGGTAATTCCACAATTGCCGATTTTTTTATTTCTTTTTTAAATTATTCTTTCTTAATTTTTTTGCTATTTAGAGGTTTTTTTAATGACAGATATAGTATGGAAAATAGGTGGCCCTGCAGGTGCCGGTATTATGGGTGCGGGAACCATTTTAGGAAAGGCATTTACACGTTCAGGAAATTATATACACATATATTCTGAATATCCTTCTCTTGTACGTGGTGGACATAATTCTACACAAGTTAGAATTTCTGAAAGTAAAGTTGAATCACCTTGTAAAAAGTGTGACATTTTAGTTGCATTAACTGGATTTACAGTTCAAGCACATTTACATGAATTGAATGAAGGTGGAGTTATAATTAATGATGAATTAAACAAGTTGGAAAATGTTACTATTCCAAGTAATGTTACTTTGGTTAACATCCCACTTAAAGATCTTGCACATAAAAATGGTGGTACTGATTTAATGATGAACACTGTCGCTATGGGTGCAAGTTTAGCGGTTATGAATTATCCGTTTGAATACTTACAAAAAATCATAAGTGAAACTTTTGAAAGAAAAGGTGAACAGATAGTTAAAGTTAACGTTGATTGTGCCAAAGTAGGATACGATTTTGTTAAAGCACACAATGTTAAATTCACTAAAGTAATAAAACCAAAGACAAGTGAAAGTAAAGTTATATTTACTGGTAATGAAGCAATAGGTGCTGGTGCAATTCAAGGTGGTTTGAAATTCTTTTCAGCATACCCAATGACCCCAGCATCTTCAATTTTACACTTCGTTGCAGAACAAGAGTTTGAACATAATGTTGTTGTTAAACACTGTGAAGATGAAATTTCTGCAGTTTTAATGGCCATAGGTTCCTCTTATGCAGGTGCACGTTCGATGACTTCCACTTCCGGTGGTGGTTTTGCGTTAATGGCAGAATCAGTTGGTCTTTCCGCAATTGCAGAAACACCAGTTACAATTGTAGTTTCACAAAGGCCAGGGCCAAGTACAGGGTTACCTACGTGGACAGAGCAAGGTGACTTCCGTTTTGTTTTACATTCATCACAAGGTGACTTTTTAAGGTTAATTGTTGCACCCGGTGACGTTGGGGAAGCGTACAATTTAACACAGAAAGCGATGAACCTTTCTGATAAATATCAAATCCCAGCGTTTGTTCTCTCTGATAAATTCTTATCTGAAAGTTCAACTTCCGTTGATTTGAGTGAATTCAAAAAGATTGAAATTGATAGAGGTGAACTCATAACTAAAGAGTTACCAGAACTTGCACAAGGGGAAAGGTTTTTAAGATATAAAATTACTGAAAGTGGTGTCTCACCACGTCCAATTCCAGGTGTTAAGGGTGGTGACCACGTAGCTTCCTCATATGAACATTGGGAGAACGGGTTTAGTACTGAACATTTTGAAATGAGAGTTAAAATGGTTGATAAAAGAGAAAGGAAAATCCATGGCCTTTTGAAAGAAATTGATGCACCAATCATTCACGGAGATAAAAATGCAGAAGTAACTTTAATCTGTTGGGGTTCACATAAACCAATTGTTTTTGAAGCCGTTGACATGTTAAACAAGGAAGGAATTAAGGCGAATGCTATTCATTTCAGTTTCTTGCACCCGTTACATCCTTCAACTAACGATTTGTTAAAGAATAAAAAATTGATAATTGTTGAAAACAATTTAACTGCCCAGTTCGGCGGTTACTTGAAAGAAAAGTTAGGCGTTTCATTTATTGGTAGCATATTAAGGTATGATGGCCGTCCACTTTTCGCAAGTGAAGTTTACAATAACGCAAAATCCATCTTTAAAGGAGAAACTAAAGATGTTGTTGTCTATGATAAGGAACCGTACGAGTATTACTCTACGAGGAGAATAGAATAAGGTGAAATTTATGAGTACTGTTAAAGATTTTAATGCAAAGGAACAACCACAATGGTGTCCTGGCTGTGGTAATTTCGGTATAATTATGGCACTTAGAAGTGCATTGGCAAAAGCAGGAAAGGAGACACATGAAACTGTAGTTGTTTCCGGTATTGGATGTTCCGGTAAATCATCACATTATGTTCGTTCTTACGGATATGAAAGTTTACACGGTCGTACGTTACCTGTTGCAACGGGTGTTAAGTTATCTAACAATAAGTTAACTGTTCTCGCAATGGGTGGTGATGGTGATGGTTACGGAATTGGGTTAAATCATTTCATACACATTTGCAGGAGAAACATGGATTTAACTTACATTGTTCACAACAATTCAATTTACGGATTGACAACTGGGCAAGTATCACCGGTTAGTATGAAAGGTATGAAAACTAAATCTACACCTCACGGTGTGATTGAACAACCTATCCATCAACTTGCATTGGCAATAACTTCCGATGCAACTTTCGTTGCGCGCGGTTATGCCGGTAACATGGCACAACTTGCGGACATATTAACACAAGCAATTAATCACAAGGGTTTTGCAATTGTTGATGTTTTACAGGAATGTCCTTCATGGAATAAGGTTAATACTAAGGAATGGATTCAACAAAGAATTTACAACTTAAATGAAACCGGCCATGACATTACAAATAGAGATTTGGCCTATAAGAAAGCAATGGAAGATGTTGAATCAAAGTATGAGAAAGTTCCAGTAGGTATTTTCTATAAAGTTGACAGGCCAACATATGGTGACGAGTTGCCACAAATTAAGGATAAGAGTTTAGTTGAACATGACTTAAAGTCAATTGATTTAACTAAAACTTTGAAACATTACATTTAAGCAGGGTTCCGCCCCTGCAGGACGGTACGAGAGAGCGCTCTCGTGCTCTCCTTGAACTCGCTGGTTATAATTTTTATATTTTGAATTTTTTTTTTTAATTATTATTTTATTAATTCAACATGTATTCCTAAAACTCCATATTTTTTTTCTTTTTCTTCCGAATAGATTTCTCTAACTATTTGAATTTGTTCTTCTAATGTTATTTCTTCATTATGGCCAAATTTAAATTTAGGAAAACTTGAATACAATTCTCTAAAAGTATTGAACTTTGATAGGCCAACCACCTTGACTTGAATTTGTTCATTTGGATTATCATAATTAGAAAATATAATTTCATCCCCTATCTCAATTTCTCTTCTTTTCTCATCATTTAACCTAACTTCAATGTTTTTCTTTTCTTCTCTAATTAATGTAAAAGGTTCATTGTAAAGTTTCATGTTATGTATTTTCATTTTTTCACTTTTTTATTTTCTCAACTATTTCCTTTATTTCACTTCCACTTATTTCCATTCTTTCAAGTTTTCCTTTCCTTATATATGCATCGTTCAATTGCCTTGGAACTATATGAAAGTGAACGTGATGTATAACCAAATGATTATCTTTAACAAAAGGTTGCCAGTTTTGTTTAATTGTAAACCCTTTAACGTCCATTTTTTCCATTAATAAGAATTGCATTTTTTTAACAACTTTAATCAAATCACACAATTCCTCATCAGGCATTTCCATTATATTTTCGTAATGTTTTTTAGGAATTACCAAGAGGTGGCCTTCCACAACTGGATACTTATCATGTATAACGTAAACTATTTCATCTTCGTAAATTAAATTTTCTTTATGTTTGTTAATATCACAGAAAATGCACATATATGTTTAAAGTCTCTAACATTTATTAATAGTCATGTCCTAAATATATATAGAGTCCACATTTAATGTGAGTGTGAAAAAAATGGATGACCAAAGAGATTTTGTTAAGTTCACTCCTAAACCCGTTAAGTTAGGTGATGTAACCTCCCTCCCCATAGAAAATTTAACTGAAAAGGGGGACGGTGTTGCAAAGGTAGATGGCTATGTGATTTTTATAAGAGGTGCCGTCCCTGAAGATGTGAACAAAACAATCCAATTTAAGATATTGGAAATACACAGAAAATTTGCAGTTGCAGAAAAACTCTAAATAAATGCAACTTTAATTTTTTATCTTATTTACTAAGATATTTTACTATTATATCAAGTTCATCTTGTTTTTGTAAACCTATGTTAAATACCCTATCCCTTGCTAATTCTAAAGCAGTCCATCCATAATTATCTTTAGCATTAATATTCACATTATGTTTCAAAAGTAATTCAACATGTTCAATTTTACCATAATTAGCAGCAATCATTAAAGGTGTCCATCCCTTTTCATCTATTGAATTCAGATCAACATTCATTTCAATTAATTTTTCAAGTGCTTTAGTATTTTTCCAAAAAATAGACAAGTGTACTGGTGCATAACTATCAAGATTTCTAACGTTTATATTTGCACCTTTCTCAATCATTTCACACATTTTAATTAAATCTTCTTTTTTCATGGCTTCAAGTAATTTGTTATTAATTTCAATTTGATTTTCTATAATCTCAATAATCTCAATATGTTTTTTCTCTCTTGCTATTTCGAGCGCAGTTACTCCATAATGATTTCTTGAATCTAAATCAACTTTATCAATTATTTTTTTAACTTCTGAAACCCAACCTTTTTCTGTGTAAATGTGTAAAAGTGTATTTTTCTTACTAATATTTTCAAGTAATTCGATTTTATCAAATTTTTTCTTTTTTACTTTATTTTCCTCTTTCAAAATTACAGTTCCGTTCATACTTTCAATTAAAAAAATGAGATTTATATACTTTGTTATTTAGTAGATCAGAGTCAAGTCATTATCTTCACAGACTTTTAAGGGTCTCCGGTTAGCTAAGTCTCCTCATCTCTTAATATTAAGCTCTTTAAACCTATTTAAATGTGTTCTTTATGATATATTTATAAAAACTTTCGATTCTATATATAATACTCTTATTAAGGTGATGTGACGTTATGGAAAATAAATTTAATCTATTAAAAGAAAATGAAGTTAAATACGCTGAAATAATTGTTAATTCTAAGAGGGAAGCGGAAGATATTATAAAGGAAAGTCAAAAAAAGATAGCTAACATTGAATCTGAATATAGAGTTGAATTAGAAAAGGAAAGAAAACATCTTTATTCTAAAGGTGAACAGAAAATTAAAAAGTTAATAGATGAAATTGATTCTGAAAATAAAAAAGAATTAGAACAAATATCTAAGATAAAAAGTGATGTTTTAGAAAAAGCGTCCGATGTTGCTTTAAAGGAAGTTTTTGATGTTTAAATCTGGAGTGAAATTATGTATCCTGAAAGAATGCTCAAAGTAGAAGTTGCTGTTTTAAGTTCAAAACTTGAAGATTTCGTTGAGGATTTACATAAGGAAGGAATAGTCCATCTTGAAGTTGTTAAAGATTTAGAATGGATTAAAAATTCACCACCACATTCTTCTATTGATATTCTTTCAGAGAAGGTTAAATATATACGTGATTGTTTATTTATAGCAAACAAGATAGGGTTATCTTTTGGTATAAAATCAAATAAAAAATATTCAAAAAAGATTTTAAGTAATTTTATTGATACACATAAAGATATAGTTGAATTAGAAAAGGAACTTGAATGGGTAAAAGGTAATTTGAAAACATCAAAAGTTCTTGAGAAATTTGGTATTGATAATGAAAGGTTTGAACAAAAAAGATTTTTGTTTGAACTTTATGAAGTTTCTTCTAAACATTTAGATAACATTAAACTAATGGCCCATGAAAAAGATATAGATTATGACGTTATAACAATTTCAAAAAACATTTATGTTCTTTTAAGTGGAGGACCCAAAGATAAAGAAGTATTTACATTAATTGCGAAAGAAAACGCAATGATTCCAATTTCATTGGAACACATTAAAAGTGTAAAGAACACTGAAATTGAAATTAAAAAACTTAAAGGTGAGATAAGTAAAAAACATTTTGATTTACGTATTGAACTTTCAGATTATTTAGATTTATTAAAGAAAGATTTAGCAGAATATGAAATTGAACTTGAAAGAGCGAAAATAGTTTCAAGGTTTGGTAAATCCAATTTGACACACTATTTACGTGGTTGGATTTGTGAAAAGTATAAAATTGAAATGGATAACATAATCAAAAAGTATGAAGGTTATGCAGTAGTTTTTTACACTGAACCAGGGATTGAAGAAATTGCTCCAACTAAATTTAAGAATAATAGATTGGTTAAACCTTTTGAATCTCTTGTAACTTTCTTAAGTGTTCCTAAGAGTAATGAGGTTGACCCTTCATTAATATTTGCGATTTTCTTACCTATGTTTTTCGGTTTTGTAATGGGTGATTTCGGTTACTCTTTAATTGTTTTGCTTGGTTCTTATATTGTAAGAAATAAATATTTCAAAAAAGAAGGTTTTGCTAGAAATCTATTAACTATTTTATGTTACTCTTCAATATGGGGAATGTTTTTCGGATTTATTTTTGCGGAAGGGTTTGGTTTTGAATTAGAATATTCCTTCTTTGGAATTGTATTCCCAATAATAAGAAGGATTAATGATGTTTTAATGTTGTTCATTATAAGTTTAGTTTTTGGTTTTATACATATGCTCTTAGGTTATACTTTAGGTGCAATTGAAACTTATAAGAAGAGAAGGATGAGAGATTTTTATATTAACGTTGTTTGGATTATTATGCAGTTAAGTTGGTTGTTGATGGCCCTTGGTTTTGTTGATATTGGTTTATATATTATGGCAGGTGCAACGTTATGCGTTTTATACTTTAATGGTTTAATGGGTATTATTGATATAAGTAGTTTGTTCGGTAATATTATTTCCTATGTACGTTTAGGTGCAGTGGGATTATCCGGTGTAATTTTCTCTATGATAATTAACATGATGAAACCTGATTTAAGTCAAGGTATTTTGATAATTGTTACAACAATTCTTTTTGTTGTTTTCAATTTGTTAACGATTCTTTTGAGTGTTTATTCTGGGTTAATTCAAAGTGGAAGATTACACGCAGTTGAATGTTTAAGTAAATTCTTTGAAGGTGGAGGGTATTTCTTTGAACCTTTCGCAATGAAAGAGGATGAAAATAATAAGGTGAAATAAAATGATGGAAGGAATATTAGATTTAGGTGCCGGTATAGGTATGACTGCTATTGGTGCAGGTATTGCTTTAGGTGTTGCCGCTTATGGTACAGCTATGGGTGAAGGTGTAGCAGGTAGTTCTGCTATAGGAGTTGTTGCTGAAAAGCCAGAGATGATGGGTAAAGCATTAATTTTCGTAGCTTTATGTGAAACGAGTGCTATTTATGGTTTCGTTATTGCAGCAATATTAATCTTTATGGTAATTATGCCAATGCTTACTATGTTACTTGGTTAATTAAGTTAAGTGATTTTATGAAACTTGACAAGATAGCTAGCACCATACTTCAAGAAGCGGAAGTTGAAAGAGAAAAAATAATTTCTTCTGCTAACGCACAAGCAAAAGAGATTATTGAAAATAAAAAATCTGAGCTTGAAGGTATTAATTTGGAAAAGTTAACTCAGTTTGAACAGGAAATTGAAAAAATGGTTGTTGAAAATGTAGCTTCAAAACGTTTAACAGCTAAACGTGAAGTTCAAGTTGCAAAAGATCAAATTATAAATAAAACATTGATTATGGTTAGAGATAAATTTTTCAATTTGAAAAATGATGAAAAAAAATATTCTTCTTTACTTAAAAAGTTATATACTGAAGCAGTTGAACAATTTAATGGAGATGAAATTGAAGTTTACTGTTCAAAAGAAGATGAAAAAATTATGAAGAATATAAGTAAAATTCAAGTTATTTCATCTAAGGAAATTAAATGTGGTGGACTAATTGTAAAATCAAAGAAAAAAAGAATGATTGTAGATTTTACTTTTGAAACGTTACTTAGAGATAAAGAAAGTGAAATTAAGGAAGTTATTTCAAGAACAATATTTAAGAGGTAAATATATGGACTTTATTAAGAAACATACACAATTCGGTTATGTGAATGCAAGGTTACGTGCGTCAAGGGCACTTTATTTAAATGAAGAGGTTTTAAATGATTTAACAGATGTTAAGACAGTTAATTCCATGATTGAGATTCTTTCAAATACTGCATATGCGGATTATATGAAAGATTTACAAACACGTTACACCGGCCCGGATTTAATAGGTAAAGTTGTATTGAGAAGGTTTACTAATAAGGTTGAACACATTAAGAATATGGTGCCCCTTGAGAAGAGGCATTTGCTCTATATTGTTTTAGGTAAGTATGATGTTTATAATTTGAAAATATTATTCCTTGAACATTTCAATAAAAGTGATTTTAAAAGCGAATATGTGAGGACGGGATACTATTTAAATTGGCCCACACTTAAGAAAATGCGTGATGTTACGGATCTTAAACATTTGATTAATATTGTTAAAGATAAAGGTTATCACATAAGAGATGAATCAAAAACATATTCTGAAATTATTGAAGATATTGAAAGAAGTCATTACAATAATTTGAAATATTTAAGGTATAAAAGTTATGAGGAACCTGAAGTGAGTGAATATATAAAGAAGTTAATTGACCATAAGAATTTTGATTTGGCACTTCGTAAAACTGTTTTTAGTTATGATTTAGAATATTTGGAAGGAGGTTCTTTCAAAAAAGAAATGTTAGGTGTTCAGGAATTTAAAACGATTGAAGATGTTGTAAGTTTCTTTAAAGTTGAAAATTTCTGTAATGAAAAGTGTGGTGACATTTCCTGGTTAGAAGAGTTGTATGAAAGAAAAATCACTGACTGGGTAATTCATCAAGCGTTTACTAAACCTTTTTCAATAATAGGTATTGTAGGTTACATAAGAAGGTTAGATAATGAAAGAAGAAATATTAGAAGTATTGCTATTTCAAAAGGTATAATGAAACCTGATGAGATTAAGGCTAAGTTGATTAAGTAGGTGAAATGTTAATGAACATTGTAATAATAGGTTCAAAGGAAATGTGTCTCGGATTCAAGTTAGCGGGAGTTAAGGAAACACATTCAAATGATAATATTGAAGATATGAATTCTTTTGTTGAAAAGTTATTTTCAAGGAGTGATGTAGGTATTGTTGTTATGGATACTTCATCATTCTCTAAGATTAATTGGGCTTTAAAGAAAAAAATTGAAGTCACAGCTAAACCAAGTTTCATTACCGTGCAAGATTTCGGTTGTGAAGTTTGTAGTAGCGAAGAAGATTTAAACGTTCTCATTAAGAGGGCATTAGGATTTGATTTAAAAAAATAAGTGGTGTTTAAATGGGAAAAATTTCAAGAATTTCAGGACCGGTTGTTATTGCCGATGAAGTGAGTGGCTGTAAAATGTATGATGTTGTTAAGGTGGGACATCTTGGTTTAATAGGTGAAATTATTAGATTAAGTGGTGACACAGCAACAATACAAGTTTATGAGGATACTTCAGGTATTAGGCCCGGTGAACCTGTTGAAAATACAGGTATGGCCCTTTCAATTGAATTGGGACCAGGGTTATTACAATCCATTTATGATGGTATTGCAAGGCCCCTTAATAAGATGGAAGAAAAATCAGGTGCTTTCATTAGTAGAGGTATTGTGGTTAACACTTTAGATAGAGATAAAAAGTGGGAATTTACTCCTATTGTTAACAAAGGTGATAAAGTAATTTCCGGTGATGTTATTGGTACAGTTCAGGAAACTGAAACTATTTTACATAAGATTTTGGTTCCCCATGGAGTTAATGGTGAAGTTAAATCAGTTAATAAAGGTTCATTTAAAGTTGATGAAGTTGTATGTAACATTGATGGTAAAGATGTAATGTTAATGCAAAAGTGGGAAGTGAGAAGGAGAAGACCTTACACAAATAAGTTACCTCCTGATGTTTTACTTAAAACTGGGCAAAGGGTAATTGATACATTTTTCCCAATTGCAAAAGGTGGTGCTGCATGTATTCCTGGTCCGTTCGGTTCAGGTAAGACAGTTACTCAGCAAGCACTTGCTAAATGGAGTGACGCACAAATTGTTGTTTATGTAGGTTGCGGTGAAAGAGGAAATGAAATGACTGAAGTTCTTGTTGAATTCCCGCACCTTGAAGATCCAAGGACAGGTAAACCTTTAATGGAGAGAACTGTTCTCATTGCAAACACTTCAAATATGCCTGTAGCGGCCCGTGAAGCTAGTATTTATACAGGGGTTACAATTGCAGAATATTACAGGGACATGGGTTACGATGTAGCGTT
>CAYOAB010000021.1:0-11479 GCA_964401875.1 Microcaldota archaeon | reverse complement strand
CATCTCGGTAATATTCAATAAAATCAAACAACCTTTAATGATAGCGTACATATTTACAGGTATAATTCTAGTCCCTTTTCTATTTGAAATGGCAAACATTTCATTAGAATCAATGAAAGCGTCCGCGGAAATTGGAGTTGCATTATTACTATTCATTGTAGGCCTAAACCTGGACGTTAAAATGCTAATTAAACTAGGTAAAAACTCAATAATCATAGGATTCATACAAATGTTATTAACAATTTTAGCAGTGGGAATATGTTTATACTTACTGGGAGTAGATTTAACAACTAACATCTACATAAGTGTTGCGTTATGTTACAGTGGTACAGTTATCATATTCAAAATCATATCCGATATGGGCGACATGCAGAAATTGTATAGTAGAGTAACTATCGGCGCATCACTTTTCCAAGATGCATTGTCCGCATTATCATTACTTATAGCGGCATCATTCGCTACTCCGGAAACTTCAGATTTCTTCTTATCATTCGTTAAATGGATAACCGTAATTGGCGGAGTGTTCATAACAGGATTTTACATATTACCTAAATTCATAGAAAAGATAGCTAAATCTCAAGAACTATTATTTTCATTTACAATTGCATGGTGTTTCACAATTGCAATGATATTTGACTATGCCGGGCTAGGCATTGAACTCGGTGCATTCCTCGCGGGGTTAAGCATTTCATCATCCTCATTCCAAACACAAATCAGTGCAAGGATTAAACCGTTAAGAGATTTCTTCCTTATTATTTACTTTGTATTGTTAGGGTTACAAGTTGACTTCCAAGTTATAGTTGACATGTTCCCTTTAATTGTACTATTAACAATAGTAAGCACAATAGGTAAAATCGTATCAACATACATTGGCTGTAAAATTGCAGGGTATGATAATAAACTCTCATTCTTAACGGGTAATGCATTAATACCCCTAAGTGAATTTTCATTCATTTTAATGGCTTTAGGAGTATCACTGGGCCACGTTGCCCCAGAATTCATGGTAATGGTAACTGCAGTGGGAATATTTACAATTGCATTATCATCATATATTATACCGAACAGTGAAAAGATATTTTACATGTTAACCAAAAGTAAAAGTAAAGAAAAAAAGAATAGTGAAAGTGAAGGTACAGAAATTTATTTGTTCGGTTACAATAGAGTAGGTTACGATTTACTTAAATCGTTCAGTAAATTTAACATGAGTTACATAATAGTAGATTATGACCCGGAAATTGTTAAAGAATTAAGGGATAAAAAGGAAAGTGTAATTTACGGGGATGCAGCAGATTATCATTTCTTAGAAAATTTAAACTGGGACAATACTAAAATGATAGTTTCAACAATACCTTACTTGCAAGCGAACATTAACATATTAGATTATTTGAACAAAACAGAACAAAGAGAAATATTCATTACAACCGCGCATAAGATTGAAGATGCATTATTACTTTATGATTTGGGTGCAGATTACGTTATAATGCCACACTTTTTAGGAGGGGAACATGCCGCGGAAATTATACAGATGTTCGGTACAAATCAAAAGAGTTTTGATAAATTAAAGAAGGAACATTTGAAAGAGTTAATGGAAAGAAGAAAGATGGGCCATGAACACCCAACGTTGGATTTTAAGATATAGAAATATTGGAATATCGCTCAAGAAACCTTTATAAATAATGATTAACCATAATAAAATATGGATTCAATATTGGAAATGAAACAATTAAAAATATTGAAATTTTTAGAAATTGCAAAGAAGATAGAGGGAAAAACAAAATTTCAAAAAATGATTTTTTTAGGTAAAAAGGAATATGAATTAGATGTAGGATATTCTTTTGAAAAATATAATTATGGACCATATTCAGAAGAATTATCAAGAAATTTAGAATCATTGATAGATCTTGGGTTTATTGCTGTAAAAGAAGAAATTTTTGATACAGAAGGACACTTTCCAGGAGTAAAAAATACTTATTTTATCACAGAAAGAGGAGAAAAAGTACTTGATAGAGAAATATTTAATGAAGAAGAAACCACAAAGGTCAATAAAATCTTAACTAGGTGGAATAATAAATCATATAAAGAAATTATTGATTATGTATACAGCAAATATATGAATAAATAATAAAAATGTTAAATAAAATTTTAAATTCGAATTTAAAAGAATCTTTATTCCAAGATGAATTTAATAAAAAAATTTGTTTTTTAAATATGAATTATCCAAAATTCCCCCTTATTCATTATTATAAGAATAAATTGTATGAAAATCCTTTCCTTAAAAAAATTAAAAATCAATTCACTATTGAAATAAAAGATTTTTTATGTGTGAATTTGAAACTTATTTTAGAACAAAATGGATTTATACACATGGATAAAAATAAACTACCTTTTTTCGATAAAATTGGATTTAACAACCATATAACGCTCAATTCTACAGATCTAATAAAAGATTGTAATTTTGATGAAAATGATTTACAAAAAATGTTAAATATACTAAAATATTATTACACTGAAATGAATAAATATAACTATTATTCAGAAGAAAAAATTATGGAAATTATAAAAATCACTTATGAGATTATGGAAATTGAAACAAAAGGGAATGAAAAGCTTATATACACTAATAAAATTTTAAGAGAAATTTCTGATATATTTATTAATAACATTTTTTATGAAGAATATGTTAATTATAAAATAGAAAAGAACACTAATCTAAAACGAATAAAAACAAATTACATCCCATATTTAGATACAGAACATGGGTATTTAGAGTTTGATGGAATATATATAAATAAGGAAAACGGAGACTTATATTTAGTTGAATGTAAAAATACATTTGAATTTAAACTAAATGATTTGAAAGAATTTCTAGAAGCTTGTCAAATAATTGAAAAGGCTTATGGAATTAAAACAAAAAAATTACTTTTTACCACGGGAGAAAGAAATACCAAAACTAAAGAATTTGAAAAGATTAATTTCAACAATGAATTGTATCTATTTGATTTAGAGGATTTCAAAAAGGATTATTCAAATCTTAAAGAAAAACTGAGTTTTCTTTTATGAAGGATTTTATAATAAGAAAATATATAAACCTACAATCAGAAAGAATAATATGGAACTTTTTAGAGAAAAAGAATCTTTAGACGTACAATATAAAGACAGAGGGACAAAAAACACAATAGGAAATGATTTTAGAGATGGTAAAATAGATTTTAGAACAGCACTATTTAATTTGAGATTTAAAGGTACTGAAGCGGAAGTACAAATGACAAATAATTTTCAAACACTTAAAGAATTAAAAAAAGAAGGAATTGTTAGAGAAATTGGTTTTACTATAAAAGATGATGGTTCTTTTAATTTTTATGGTGTCTTATCCGAAAAAGGAGAAAAAATGATAAAAATCACAAAATCAAAAGATGAAACAAACGCAAATCCCGGAGGAGAACAACAAATATTAACTGGAACAAACAAACCTCTAGAAAGAAACGTTCAAAATAAAGAATTCTTACCCAGCGCTTCAACAACAAGAAGTGAAAATACTGAATTAGTAGAGAACATGATTGAAAATGGAATTATAGAAGAAAAAAAATGGTATGGGAATAACTGGTATAAAAGTAATACCTACATGATAACTGAAAATGGTGAAGGACAATATTCAGTTGAAAAAACTATAATGACCAAATATTTAAAATAGGTGAAAAAATGAATGAATTAAATAAAAAAGAAATTAAAAAAGAGAAAAAAAATATAATTAAAAGAAGCATTCTTTCACTAGCTTTAATTAGCCAAATTATATTACTTAATCCTGGTTGCAATAAGAGAAATGATGAATTAAAACATGAAATGGGAAAAAGAGAAATGATAGAAACTATTGAACAAAAAAATAACTTTTCAAGATTATTATATTCAAACCAAGAAGAAGTAGGCGGTAAAAAGTATATTCTTATAAGAAACATGACAAATTCGATTGTTAAATATGATACAGAATTCACACAAGCAAACTTTTTTGATGCCAAAATTAAGAACAGTGGTGAACCACACTTAACGGCTAATAATTCATATGCATATGTTACATATGAAAATAACGATAAATTATCTTTAATAGACACACGTAAAAACACAGGTTATATAATTAACTTTGATAAACCTCAAACAGATGTCTCTATTTCAGCATATGGGGAGCATTTATACTTTTATTCAAAAGAAAGTAAACTTCTAAGAATGAGTAAAGATATTAAACAAAGTACTGAAATGGGTTTAGATGGAATAATGGAAATAGAAGGTAAAATTGAAAAAATATTTCTTAACAAGAGTTCAAGAGGTTTAATGATTATGGGTAATGAATTTTCTTCAATTTATTTTTTCAAGATAGAATCAAACAAACCTAACCTATCAAGAATAAAATTAAACGGGTATGATGAAATAATTAAAAACCCAAGAATAGTTGAATATGATAAAAAATATTACATTAAACCTGAAAATGAAAATTATGTACTTGAATTTGATTATAAAGGTAATTTTATTAAAAAAATGGAAATACCCAATTGAAGAAAATTAATTTTATTTACATTTCTTATTTTAATTATTAATAATTTCTAAATACAAATCAATAGCTTCTTTTATATTTTTATTAACTTCTCTTAAACTTTCGGCCTGAGTAAAACAACCTGGAAGTTCTGGCACTCTCGCGTGATAGTAACCATCTTCATCTTTTTCAATAATGACTTCATATTCTCGTTTCATGCTGCTTACAAAGCTTCGCTTTGTGGCACACATATCCACAAAGTGGATGGTGTGTCCATTTGCCATAAGCAAATGAGCATATCGCAAATGAGAATCATTTGCCAATAGTTTACCCATACAAATATTATCTTTTAATAATTTAAAGTTTTTGAAGTGATTTTCCACTGAAAAATATAATATAATGGAATACTGGAAAACTAGTTCCGAAAGTGTTATGTATAATAAATACAATAATATATACAGGTGTTCTATAAATGCGCATGAGACTTAATTTAGGAGCTCCGTATGAGCAGATAATAAAAAAGGTTATAACTAAAGAATATGCAACTAATCAAACAGAAGTTATAAGGTTGGCCCTTTTGAATCTGGATAGGAAATTAGAAAATGAGGAAGTCATGTTGGTACACAAAACAGTTCAAGAAGAAAAAAGAAAATAAAATTAATCCCAATGGAACAAGTGCTTACAAATTAAAAATTTGTGGCATGCCACAAATGTATAAACATTTGTGAGCATTATGAAAGATTGTGATTAACTGGAAAAGTATTCGGTTAAGATTTATAAAACATAAAAGAGAGAATTATATATGAATTCTGAAAAATGTATATTATTTTCAGATGAGGAGTACCCTTCACAATTAAAAGAAATAACTAATCCTCCTAAACAATTGAATTGTATAGGAAATATAGAATTATTAAAAGAAAAAAATATTATAGCTATAATTGGTTCAAGAGAAGCTAATGAGGAAGCTATAAATAAAACATACGAATTGGCCAGAGAATTAAGTGGGAAAGGGTATGTAATTGTAAGTGGTGGTGCTAAAGGTATAGATGCAGCAGCACATAAAGGAGCATTAGAAAATAAAGGTAAAACAATTGCAATTTTGGGTAGTGGATTTAAACATATGTACCCGGAAGAAAATATAAAATTGTTTAAGAAAATAAGTGAACAGGGATTATTGATAAGTGAATATGATGAGAATTTTTTAGGGAGTAAATATTCATATTTGGATAGAAATAGAATAACATCTGGATTAAGTAATGGAATTATAATAATGGCGGGAAGTTATAAAGGCGGTTCAATAAGCCAAATTAATTTAGCACATAAACAAAAGAAAGTTATAATGTACCCAAATGATATGAAAATATACCCTAATGAAGGGTTTGAAATAGTTAAAGAGAAATATAATGGAAGGAAAATATCTAATGTTGAAGATATAATTGAATATGTAAAGGAGAAGAGAATACAAAGTATAATCAATTACTTTTAGAATTCTTCCTATCACTTTTAGGCCAGTGCCAGTTTTCTATAATGTGTGTTGCTTTTAGTATAGTGTTTGAATTAATATCAAAATCAAACTCTTTATGTTTTGAACCTAAACCTATACAAAAGAAAACAATCTTGTTTGCACCTTTACTTTTTAATTCAATTAAAATTTCTTCACAGGAAATTCCAGAAGTTGAAGTATTATCAAAAACTAATATATTTTTATTTGAAACATCAAAATCAATAGAAATTGAACCTTTAACATTTTCAATTCTCTCATTTACATTTTCCAATTCATGTTGTTTTTTTATGGATTTATTTCTTTTTAAAATTTTTAAATAAGGAATGTCTGTTGATTTAGAAAAAAGTAAAATTAAATTCTCCATGTTTCCATTAATTGAATTTTCTGAACTTGATGGTGCAACACAAACATAATCAAAAAGAATATCCTCTTTAAACCTTTTTTCATATAAGTGTATAAACATCTCAAGGAATTTCTGCATGTATTCATCGTTACCATACATATAAAAAAAATTTAATTCCTTAGAGAAGGAATCTTCACCCTTATTTAGAGGAACGTAATGTCCTATTGAAAAAATGGGCACAACTTGTTTAGACATTTTACCTTTTTGTCCTCTGTAATACCCATCAATGGCCATAATTAATTATGATTTTTCTTTATATTTAAACTAACGGTAGATGTTTTCCAGTGAATGAAAACGTTTTTTAATTATTTATTATTAAATAGAATACATGGGCGATGAATTAATTGACATTTACGATTCTAAGAATAGGCCATTAAATGAGAAAAAAATGAAAAGTGAGGCCCACAGGAAAGGGTTATGGCACAGGGTTGCACATGTATGGATTTACAATTCTAATAAGGAAATAATGTTACAATTAAGAGCGAAAGATAAAGAGGTATACCCTAATGTATGGGATATTTCCGTTGCAGGGCACATAGCAGCAGGGGAAAAGGAAATTGTAAGTGCAATGCGAGAAGTTGAAGAGGAAATTGGATTGAAAATAGAAGAAAGAGAATTGAAATTACTTAACATTAGGAATGTACAATTCACAACTAACACAACAATCAATAATGAAATAATCTATTTATATTTACTCAAGTATGATGGGAACATTAAACAATTAAAAATTCAAGAAGAGGAATTACAAGAAATTAAATTCTTCAAACTAAAGGAACTTGAAAAACAATTAAAGGAAACACCAGACAAATTTACACCGTATGGTAATTACTTCTATGAAATTATAGAAAGAATAAGAGGTATGTAAAATGTTAATAGAAGAAACAATTGAATTCGTTAAAAGGGAATTGGAAAATGCAGAAAGTGGCCATGACTGGTGGCACACTTACAGAGTATACAATTTATCAAAAGCAATAGGTAAAGAAGAGAATGTTGACTTGGAAATTGTTGAACTTGGTGCATTGTTACATGATGTTGCAGATAGAAAATTTCATAATGGGGATCATACTGTTGGCCCAAGGAAAGCAAAGGAATTTTTAAGTGGGAAATTAAGTGAAGATAAAATTGAACATGTAATTAAAATTATAGAAAATATTTCTTTCAGTTCAGAACAAAATGCTCAAAAAGCTTCGCTTTTTGGCACCACACAAACGCAAAGCGTTTGTCATGGATTCAAATCGAAAGAATTGGATGTTGTACAAGATGCGGACAGGTTAGATGCAATCGG
The DNA here is from genome assembly GCA_964401875.1 of Microcaldota archaeon. GTDB lineage: Archaea > Micrarchaeota > Micrarchaeia > CAILAH01 > CAILAH01 > CAYOAB01. The sequence goes on along the minus strand of CAYOAB010000021.1, from coordinate 3,765 downwards.
TGCAATGGGCATAGCGAGATGTTTCACATATACAGGACATACAAACAGAGAAATACATAACCCAGAAATTAAACCTAAACTTAACATGAGTAAAGAGGAATATAAAAAGAATAAGGGTACTGCAATTAACCATTTCTATGAAAAACTACTTTTATTAAAAAATAAAATGAACACGGAAATGGGAAAGAAAATGGCCATTAAGAGACATGAATTCATGGAAGTTTATTTGAAAGAATTTTATAAAGAGTGGGAAGGAGAAATTTAATTTTTGAATTTAATCTTGTTTAATTTCTTTTGGAATTTAACAATTTCCTTTTCAAACTTGGAATCTTCAAATTCAATAATCTCAATTGACTTTTCAATTTCAATTTTACATTCACTAATCAACTTTTTCTGAGAAGAAATTAAATTTGAAATGAAAAATTCAGTTAAAGATTTACCTTCATCATCATTACCTTTATCTAAACAACTCAAATATAATTCCCTGTTTGAGGGGCCAATGAATAAAGATGGAAAATCATATTTCTTTAAGAGAATTCTTACAAGCTCACGGCCAACACGCCCGTTACCATCAATGAAAGGATGAATTTCTTCAAATTTTTGATGGAATATTGCCACAAGTTCAACTGGATAAATTGTACTTTCATTTGAACGTAACCATTCAATTAAATCTTCCATTTCTTGTTCAATTAATGGTGGAGGAGTAGGGGTAAATTTAGTTCCACGAATACCCACATCAACTTTTCTAAAAGAACCGGCAGCATTATCATCAATGTTTGAAAGAATAATTTTGTGAATTGTTTTAATTAATTCAATTGAAATTTTTGGGGTAGAATTTCCTAAATATTCTTTAAGTTTAGAATAATTTTGAATTTCATAGAATTCACGTGAACTTTTCCCTGAAACTGTTAAATTATCATTTAAAGTAATATCAGTTTCACGTAAAGTGTATGTATTTCCTTCAATGCTAGTAGTTCCATATACATAATTTGTGTAAATGTTTTCTTCATACTTTTGTAAATCTGTTTTATTATAATTCTTCAATAAATTGTGATAGGAAAGACGTAACAATTCAAGAGTTATGAAAGCATCATCATTCACATATTTAGAATATTTATTTTCCTTTTCACTTTTAAAAAAATAATATAACGTTTCAGTAAGTAGTTTAACTTTATAATTTTCATACAATTCCTTTTCACTTAACGTTCCGGGACCTAAATAAACGTCTTTTTTAAGAAAGGGTAAATCAATTTTTATGTAATAATACTTTTTACCTTTGGAATATTTCAAACGTAAATCTCCCCTAAATGAATCGAAGTTTGGAATTGTCATATTATAGTTATCTTTCTAATGTTTAAAAAGTTATCTAAAAAAGATAACTATTATTAAATACCAAGAGAATTACTTAGAAAGAGAAAAGAGTTCATTACATTCCTTCCTCATGAACTTTTCAATTAATTTAACTTTAGGTTGGCCTTTAGAAAGAATATATTTACAAGAGATATCTATTTGCCTCCATGAAAATTTCTTTGTTGCTTTATCTTTAGCATCCTTATACGTTGCCCCGAAAACTATACCTTCCATTTTGGCCCAGATTGCAGCGGAAGCGCACATGGGACATGGTTCATGAGTTGTGTAGAGAATACACCCTTCAAGAATACGAGAATTTAACTTTTTACACGCTTTACGTATGGCAACAATTTCAGCGTGCGCGGTAGCATCAGTTGAACGGTTAAGTAACGTTTCACCAGTTGAAATAATTTCATTATCTTTAACAATTAATGCACCAACAGCATAGTCACCTTTTGAAGCAGATTTTTTTGCTATGTTAATACATTCTTGCATGAACTTCTTTTTAGCAACAAACATAATAGTAGTATCAATCAAAAGGTTTAAATAACATAAAAAAGAGAAAAAAAACATGCAGAGAATAGTAGGCCTTGAGAAACATCCAACGATATTAGAATGTAAAAAGTTAGATAAGACAATATTATATTCACATCCAGGGTGGAGGTCACATACAATTAAACAGGATAATATATTTGATGAAGTTAAAAAAAGATGTGAAAAAATAGATCGTACTTTACCGTACGCGTGTGAAAGGGAAAAATTAACTATACTTTCATTACTTTACGGAACTTCACCAAATCACTTTTTAGAAGCGGTATTTATAGATAAAGAAATTGATTTCTTTAATAATGTTAAACGCACAGGAGCAACACTTATACTCACAATACCAACTATATATGATAATGGATTTAGAATATCCTCTCTCTTATCAAGAGATTATTCAAAATATATAGAAGAAATAACAAGACATACTGAATATTACTTAATGCCCACCTATTCAAGTAAATATTATGAAAGTAAAAATAGAATAAGTGGTCTTTTCTATAATGGAAAAAAAGCATTCAGTTCATATAATCCATTCTATCAAAAGTACATTGAATTAATCAATGGAAAGGAAATGATGTTTGCAGGGAATGATTTAGGTAATTGTTTATCGCTTAGTATAGCACACTCAATAACAAATATACAAAAGGCCATTGTTTTGGTTAACTATTGTGGTATCTGTTACAAAAAACAACCATTAGATTATTCAAATAAAGAATTACAAAAAGTAATAAACGCTATAATTGAACATAATAGAAGAGCAATGGAAACTAATAAAATAGAAGCGAGCAATTTACTTTTTGTTTAAAAACATTTCTATTTTTTAACGAGGAATATAGAAACATTTAAATACTACTTCTTTACCTAATAATAAATATGACCAAAACATTAGATAATGTAAAAATTTCTCCTGTTGAGAAACAGAAGAAACCTTCTAAATTGAAGAATGCTTTTGTAGGTATGGCAATGTTAGCAAGCGTTGCAATGGGCACAGCATGTGAGCAAAAAACACCAAAAGTTACAGTTAACTTACCAGAAGATTCCATTACAATCGTTCAAGAAGAGAAAGAATGTGAAGAATGTGAGGAATGTAAGGAAGAAGAAAAGAAGACATTAATGTACTGTCCTGATTTAAGTTCAATTACCGTTCCAAGTTATAATGCTAATTATGATACAGTTAGTTTAGGTGAAACAGCTGTTTTAGATAATGGTACCAAAGTTGAAGTTGTTGATTTAACAATGGATGGTGAAGTTATTTTGAAATTAAGGTCTGAATATACTGGTGAAGAAGATAGAACAAAAACAGTTAAATTAAAAGAAGGTGACTTGATTGAAGTCATTGATGAAATGGGTACCTCTATGCTTGAAGTTTGTTCAGTTATGAATGGTTACACATTAACAGAGAAATCAGTTTTATTGGCAAGTGATGGTGCAGTTAAGAAAGCAGGTGTTGAAGAGGAAAGTACATGTACTTTAGGTGAAGAAACTTCTGAACAATATGAAAGTTTAATGGAAGATAACGTTCAAAGGATTTACAATATCTGGAAAGAAGTAGAGAACTGTGAATACCCAGTTGATAAAGTTATTAAGCAAAGTCAATCTGTATTTGATAACGTAGTTCAATATGGTAGGGGCGAATATTCAATCAGTGCATATTCACCTAAATTGGTTTTGGGAGATTCATTAGAATTGGGTGATGGTAACAAGTTAGTTTTAGCAGACCTTAAACCTGCAACAGAACAAAACCCAGTGGATAGAGCAATAATTTCAATTCAAAACGCACAAGGTGAAGAAGTTGGGTTAAAAACAATTGAAGCTGGTGTTACAGATATCTTCGTTGATAGTAAGAAATATACAATTGAAGTCGGTGTA
>CAYOAB010000020.1:6935-11653 GCA_964401875.1 Microcaldota archaeon | reverse complement strand
GATTATGTAGCATACGGTGAAATCTCAGAAGAAATTTTCTCTAAAATGGTTCTTAAACGTGGTAGATTAAAAGGAGACAAGAGAATAACACCTGAATTTATAACTTCTGTTAATGAGAAGGATATTGATTCACTTGTAAATAATTTATTCTCTGGTAAAACTACTTTAACCGGATTAGGTATAAAGAGAGTTTTCAGGCTACACCCTCCAAAAGGAGGTTATAAGTCAACCAAGCATTCATACCCTAGAGGTTCTTTAGGTTACATGGGTGGAGAGGTTAACGATTTACTTAAGAGGATGATTTAATGGTTAAGACACATAAATCAAAAAGTCGTAGAGAAAGAGGACATACCACTCACGGTAGAGGTAAATGTAAGAACAATGGTTCTGGATGTCGTGGTGGAGTTGGAAACTCTGGTAATTGGAAGCACAAAAAAACTAACATGAAAACTGTTGTAGGAAGGGAAACTAAGAAAGGGTTCGTTCCAAAAGTTTCAAATGATTTTGAAATTATTAATTTGACTGACATTTCAAGAAGTATTGAAAAAGGTGAAATTGGTAAGAAAGATAATGTGTATTATTTCAAATTCGAAGGTAAAGTTTTAGGTGCAGGTGAATTACTTTATCCAACTGTCGTTGAAGCTTTTAATTTCTCCAAAATGGCAATCGATAAGATTGAACAGGTAGGAGGAGAAGCACGTAAAATCGAATAGGGGATAATTGATGAATCTCGAAGTATTGCGTCCAATCATTAACAAATTACCTTCAGTTAAACAACCTTTAACTCAACCAACGTTGAAACAAAGGTTAATGTATACTGGAGTAGTTTTAATGTTGTTTTACTTGATGTATCACATTTACCCGGTAGGGGTAATTGTAACTCAAGATTCTACAACTGAGTTTCTTCAGTTGGTTTTAGCATCTAAAATAGGATCATTATTAACTATTGGTATTGGTCCTATTGTGTTATCATCAATTTTCCTTCAATTGTTTATGGGTGCAGGTATAATTAAGTTAGATCTTTCAGTGCCCAAGAATAAACAATTGTTCCAGGGAACTCAAAAGTTGTTCGCTATACTTCTTGCTATTTTAGAAGCTGTTATTTACCTAAACATGATGACTTTAGATAGTCAATTGTTAGGACCAGGTAACGAATTAATGGTTGCTGGTTTAGTGGCTTTACAGATAGCTTTCGGTTCAATCATATTATTATTCTTTGATGAAGTTATTTCAAAGTACGGGTTAGGAAGCGGTATAGGTTTATTTATCGCTGGAGGTGTCTCACTTTCAGTGGTAAGTGGATTTATAGGTATTATAACCGGTTACGGAGGGATTCCAGCTCAGAATACTTTATTTTTCCATTTGTTTGTTGAAGGTGGTGCAAATGCAATTCCTTCAGCAATGATTGCGTTAATACCTATAATTTCAACAATACTTGTTTTGGCATTTTCAATTTATGCAGAAGGTATTAAAGTTGAAATACCATTAACGTTTGATAGGGCGAGTGGTTACGGTGGGCGTTATCCCATTAAATTCCTTTACACATCAAACATGCCTGTTATTTTAGCGTTCGCTTTCCTTTCATCTATGCAGTTGTTTGGAAGGTTACTTTCAGGTATAACTTTCGATTTAGGAGGTATTAATTTTGCTTCATTTATAGCAGAATATAATGTTGCTGGAAGTTTATCGGGCGGATTATTGTACTTAATAACTCCAAGTTTTCCTAATCCTCTTGCATTGGCTGGAGGGGTACCTGTATTTGTTAATTTAATATTAACATCTTCAAGTGTTCTTGCAGTTCCTTTCATTGGACAGGTTCTTATTCCAGAGTATGTTCATGCTATAATGTATGCAATTTCATTGTGTATACTTTCAATTGTGTTCGGTTATTTGTGGACTGAAACGTCTAACATGACTGCAAAAGATGTGGCAGGACAACTTAAAAAATCTGGTCTTTCAATGCCAGGTTTTAGAAGGGACCCACGTATGATTGAAAAAATATTGGGTAAATATATTCCTGTGATAACCATTTTAGGTAGTGGTTTTGTAGGTTTACTTGCAGCCGCAGCAGATCTTACTGGTGCCATTGGTTCGGGAACAGGTATACTTCTTACTGCTGGTATATTGTACAGGATGTATGAAGAAATGGAACAACGGCAAATGTTTGACATGTATCCAGGTTTAAAGAATATGTTAGGTGAATAAACTTGAACGATAGAAAAATATACGTTTTGGCCGGAACACCAGGTGTTGGTAAAAGTACTATCTTAAAAGAATTTAAGAAAGTTCAATCACACATCAAGGTGATAAATTTCGGGGACGTTATGTTTGATATTGCAAAAGAAAAGTTTAAATTGGATAATAGAGACGAAATAAGAATGTTGAAAACTGAGGATTTCAGGATGTTACAGAGTAGGGTGGTAAGAAAACTTGCAGCTATCGAGTCAAGTTATATTCTTAACACACACGCATCTGTTAAAACCGTAGATGGTTATTATCCTGGACTTCCTCGTTACGTTCTTGAACAGTTACCAATTGAATGTTTTATATACATTCATGCTCCTTTGGAGCAAATAATTGAGAGAAGAAATAAAGATTTAACCAGAAAAAGGGATGTTGAAAACATTAATGATTTAAAGGAGCACGATGAGATGAATCGTAATTACCTTGCTTCATATTCCATGTTTTGTAATTCCCCAGTTAAATTTTTAATTAACTCAGAAGGTCAACTACACGAATGTGTTGAGGACTTATGTAAATTAGTAAAATAGGTGAAAAATTGATGTTTGATATAGCTACAAGTGTATGGGTTATTGCATTGTTCGGTTTAGTTTATGCAGTGGTACTTCGTTTATTTCTGTACAAGTTTTTAGGTATGGATAAAATAATGAAGAATATGAGTTCACAACAAAAAGATATGAACAAAATTAATAAAGAGTATTTGGAAGCAGTTAAATCTGGAAATACTCAGAAATCTTCTGAGTATGAAGCTCAGATGAACGCTATGCTTTCAGGTATGTTGAAAGCACAGTTTAAAGTGTTATTGTTTACTATACCATTAATTTTTGTGTATGGGTTGATTTCATCACAATTAATGTTATATTTCGGTGAGTTTTTGATAACGTTACCGTTTCACATTCCTATCCCCCAGCTTTTTAATTTTGAACAATTAATTAATTGGAGGGACACATTTGGACCAGTAGGTTGGTTCTGGATAACTTTCTTATTATCAAGCGTTGCCGTGCAAGTTGTTCAGGGTGGAATCGCTAAGGTTCGAAAAACAAAGGAAAATTAAATTGAGAGGTTATGATTATGGTAAGACCAAATGAAAGATTTAAGAAGAAAACATTCAAAAAAATACCAGGTGGTAAAACTGTTGTTAGAAGGAAAGAAGCTAAGGACGGTGCAGCCAAATGTGCAATTTGTAAAGAAGAACTTAAAGGAACATCTTGTTCTCCTAAACTTAGTAAGACTGAGAGAAGACCTGAAAGACCTTTTGGAGGTTATTTGTGTCAGAAATGTTCTGAGAAAGTTTTCATTTACAAAACTAGGGTAATGAACAATGATATGAAAATATCAGAAGTTCCCATGCAATTTCAAAAGTATATATAAGTGATGGCATGAGGATTGCAATTTCTGGGTTAACAGGTGTTGGAAAAACTACTGTTGCGGAAATTGTTGCAGAAAAGTTAAATGTAGCTCACATAACTTTCTCTATGAAATTTATGGCGGAGAAAATGAACATTTCTCTCATTGAGTTGCAAGATTTAGCTACAAAAGATCATAACATTGATAAGAAGTTTGATGAAATTCAGTTGAAGGAAATGGAAAGAGTTAAGGATTTTGTTATAAGTACATGGCTCGGGCCATGGTTAGCAAAACCTGAACTTTCCGTTTGGTTGAAAACTGATAATCTAATACGTTTTGAGCGTATTTCAAAACGTGAAAACATGTCCTTGCAAAAAGCAAAGGAATATGTTTTGAGAAAAGATGAGCAAAACATGGACAGGTATATGACTATATACAATATAGATATAACTGATCATTCAATGTTTGATTTAGAGTTGGACACCACGGAGTTAACTCCGGAACAGGTGGCCGACATCATAATAAAAGAGTATAATAAAAAAAGGTGAATATTTATGAAAGGTATTGAAGAAGGACGTGTTTGTATTAAAACAAAAGGACGTGACAGCGGTGACAAGTGTGTCATTGTTAAGGTTATTGATTCTCATTTTGTTGAGTTGATTTCAAAAACTAGGCAAAAACCAAGGAAGGTTAATGTTAATCATTTAGAATTTTTGAATGAAGTTATTGATGTTAAAGATCAAAGTGAAATCAAAAAAGTTTTCGGAGAATAAAGTGTATTTAAAGTAATTTTTTAAATTTCTTTTTTAAACTTTACATTTTTAATTAATAAATACTTAGCGAGGTAGGGCAGTCTGGAGTGCCCGCCGGGCTCATAACCCGGAGGCCGGTGGTTCAAATCCACTCCTCGCTATCACTGCGGAAGGGGAGGACCCCTTCCCCGATGTGGTCTGCCCCATCCCCCGTGCAGTGGCAAAGCTTTTTTTAGTATCACATTCCTCACTCTCGTTCGGAATTATATAAAGTGGTTCAAACCCTGAACAGCGAAGCTGTTTGGGGTGCCGTAAATCGAAGATTTACGAGCATCCACTCCTCGCTATTGACCTTTTCTTTCCCTTTCTCGCGTTGCT
>CAYOAB010000020.1:0-6835 GCA_964401875.1 Microcaldota archaeon | reverse complement strand
AAAAAAAAACAATTATTAAATTTATATCCTATATCTAAATATGAGAGGAATAATCTCCTTTGTTTTTCTTGTTCTTTTAATTGAATCTTTCCTCATGGTAATTACATTAAACTCTCTCGAATATGAGAATTCAAGTGATAAACTTTTACATTCCCTTAAACTTCTTGATTTCTATGAAGACAAAATTAAAGTTAAAAGGGAATTACAAAACCTTTTAAATTCAGGTTCAAAAATAAAAAATCCTACAGAAAGAATAAAATATGTTGCCAAGGAACTTGAGAATTATGAAAATTTCAAAGAATTTAATTCAGATTATGATATTGATTTATGGTGCGGTTACTTAAACTCAGAATCAATTGAATTCATGTTAAATTCGGATAATAAACCTCTCCCAATACAAGATATGAACTCTAAAATAATTATTGAAAAAGAGGAAGTACATTATTGTACAACAGTATTAGTATTTGATACGAATTTACAATTAGTTAAAGTAGGTAGAAATTATGTAGGTGAACATTTCAATTTACTTCCCGCTATAGGTTTCAAAATAAAAACGAAAGACGATTCATTGGTTGATGTGGATTACATAGGTGGAACTATATGAGTTTAAGTGCAGATTTTATGATTTCAGTTTTTATTCTTTTCACATTAATTGCACTTTTATTTTCTTTACTTAATTATTCAAATTCAAATTTTTATATTCCTGCGTTAAATCAGAATTTACTTTTGCATAAAGCTCATTACAATTCCTTATTTGTAACTCTCAATTCATATTCTCTTAAACATGGTAACAATGAATATGAAGTTGATTGTATAATTTCAAATAAAGTGTATTGTAAAAACAATGAACTCAATTTAACTGGCGAAGCACCAGTTTATTTACGTAGAGGTGGTGGAGATTAAAGGTGTAATAAATATAGATTTAGTTGTTGCCTTCATTTTTGTTATTGCTATTTTCTCTATAGTTTTAAATTTCATTGATGCACTTAATTATAATTCAATTCAAACAAACAAATTTGAATATGAAACATTAAATTCAATTTCAAGAAGTTATGAAGTTTTATCTTCAATTTCTAACGGGCGGGACAATGAAATAAGTTTAATTCAACTTGAACTTCTTTCCCCTTCTCAGGTTTCACTTTCCTCTCCACAAGGATACTTGTATGGTGGAGAGTTAGATTGCTTATACATTAAAAGAGCAGTATACATTGTTGAATTAAACGAGGTAGGTTACATTGAAGTTTGTTAATAAGAGAGGATTTATACTTTCATTTGAATCGGCCTTTTCACTCCTCTTCCTCTTATATTTAATTCTATTAATAACAAATCACTATTACATCCCTTTAAATGACTTATCACTTATTACAAATAAAATGAGTGAAACTGATTTATGGTTAGTTGAAGATTCACTAAACTATTACAATATAGAAAACAAAAATGAAAAAATAAAATGGTTAAATGAAAATTAGTATCTTGGTATTGTTTTATGTTTTTTCTCTATATCCTTTGTTTCAATTCTTTGTTTAACATTTCTTTCAATAAAACTTCCACCAAAAACTTTCCAAGCATTATTAAATTCCTCTCTATTGTTTAAATTATATTTCTTACCAGTACCAAAACCTTTCTCTTGTTCTAAAACATATTTCTTAAAACTTTCAAATTCACTTTTTCCTCTTTTGAATTTACCTTTATCCAGTTCATTTTTATTTTCCCAAATATTTTTTCCTATTTCTTGATAAATTTCATTTTGTGTATGTGGTTTTTGTTTTTCTCTTTCCATTATAGTCCAAATTTTATCACCAGCTACATGGTTTAACCATTTTTCAGAATTGTCTCCAAACATACCGTCTACAATAAGTTTTTTTGTTTTAGGTTCATTTTCTTTTAAGTATTCATTAATCTTTTCTTGATATACTCTTGTAAGTGCAGAACTTCCTTTTAGTTCATTTTTGAATGCTTTTGTTTCCTCTGCGGTTGGTGATTTTGTTGGAAATGGTAATGCCTCTGTTTTTTTATTATCTATTTTTTTTTCTTCATAATTTTCTTTAACTTTCCCGTGTTTATTTTTTATTTTATAGTATTCAAAATTATGTATTTCTTTAATTATTTCCGGGTATGTATTTGGATAATCTTCTTTAATTTCTTTCAAATTCATAATCTTTTTTGCTAAATTACTACCTGTTATTACATATTTTTTTAAATTTTTTTCTAATTCAGTATTTTCTAATTTTTTATTAATTATATTCTCAAATTCTTTATCATATCTGTAATAATCTAAATTATATAAATTTTGTTCAAATGGACAATATCCAAAATCTATGGAGGATTTATCAAATAATAAAACAATTTCATTTTTATTTATTCTCTCTTCAAAATCATACAAATCTTTAGATTTAGATTTTATTTCATCTATTTTTAAAATTAGTCCTTCTATTTCAATTTTATTTAATCCTAACTTTCCTAAATATTCTTTAATATTTTTATAATCTAAGTCAAATTCACTAGTATTCGAAACATTTTCTTTAAAGTAAAATGGTTTTTTATATTCTTTTTTAAGATCTTTAGTGTCTTTTTTAAATTCTTCAACAATTTTAATGAATTCTTTAAAATCAATTTTTTCCTCATCAATGATAATTCTTTCATTAATTCTATCAATATTATATTTTTCATATTTTTTATTTGTTGCAATTTCCCTTAAATTTTCTGGAGATAATTCTTTAATTACAGTATACATTTCATCAAATGCCTTTACTCCCTTTTCATCTAATAATTTTTTAAAATAAAATCTTCCCCTATAATAATTTCTATTTTTGTAATGTTCATTGAGACTATACTCTAAAACTACTTTTTGTGTTGGTCCTCTTTCTTTCTGTTCTGCCTTCTTAATATGCATTTCATATCCTCTATATGTTTGTGTTCCTGGGACACCATCAACATTTTGGTTATGGACTTTTACATCTTTGTATTTTTTATTTTCATTATCATATTCGAATGTCAAAGTTTTCACATTTTTAATGGTTATCTCTTTAGTTTTTAAATCCATTATAGGCCTATTTTCGTAAACTTCCATATTTGAATTACCTTTTTCATCTATGGTCATGATAAATTTAGCATCCCTTGGTGTTTTACCAATTTTTCCAGTAAATTCGGCCTTGAAAGGTTTTCCTTCACTATACCCCTTAAGTTTTTTAATTTCTTTTAAATATTTTTCAAAAACATTTTTTTCACTGTTATCAATTTTTTCAATAATTGGTCTTCCCATTTCTTCTCTTACAGCGTTATCATACATTTGATAATCTTTTATTAACCCTTTAAATTGTTCTGGGAATTTTTTATTTGTTATATAATACAAACGTATATCTGATACATTATATGTTGTGAATCCCTCTTTATTGTTTAATAATTCTAAATATCTAAGAAAATCTCCTGTTGCTTTAAAATCTTTAGCAGTTAATGTTCCAATATCTCTAAATTTACTACCAGATAATTCTTTAATTCTTTCATCAAAATTTGAAGTATATAATTTCAATGCTGCAATTTCTTCATCACTATAAGTAATATTTCTTTTTTCATTATCTATAAATTTAGGTATAACACGTTTTTTATCATCTGCCATTTATCGCACCAATAATGAATTCTCATAAATACTTTAAAAACTTTGTCTTTTAAATTAGTCTACTGCCAAGGTAACTCAGTTTGGTTAGAGTGCCAGACTCATAAGTTTTATACAAATGAGTTATGAGCCTTTAGGCAATGATCTAAAAGGCATCTCTGGGTCATCTGGAAGTCGAGGGTTCTATTTATGAAATTGTTTAATTTCATAGGTGCCCAAAAATCCCTCCCTTGGCACTATTTTTCACTATGTTTATAAATCTTTTTGTTTTAGTATTACTCGGTATGAAAGTTGAAAAAATAGCCATATCAATAGACCCTTATCTTTTGAGGGAAATTGAATCAAAAATAGATGGAGTTTATATAAAGAGTAGATCTCAAGCAATAGAATATTTACTTCGTAAAGCTCTTTCTGGTGATGTTAACACCGCATTTTTACTTGCTGGTGGTATTTTTGGTGAAAAGAAAGCTATGAATGTTCATAATGGAAAACCTTCAATTGTTAATTTAATTGAATGGATGAAAGATAATGGTATTGAAAGATTTATCATTTCTGTTAGTTACAATGAAAATTTAATTAGAAAAACACTTGGTGATGGTTCAAATTATGGTGTTAAAATATCTTATTTACTTGAATCTTCTCCTTGTGGTACTGCTGGCGCAGTTAAGGGAGCAAAAAACATGTTAAATTCTCCTTTTATTGTAGCTAATTGTGATGGTATGTTTAATTTTGATTTATCTTCCCTTTTAAGTTATCATAAAAAAATGTCTGGTATTGTAACATTAGCAATAAGAGAAACAAAAACCCCTACTGAATATGGTGTTGTTGAAATGGAAGGAGATAATATAATTTCATTTAATGAAAAACCATCCTCTTCAAAAACAAATTTGGTTAGTACAGGAATTTATGTATTTAATCCATCTGTGTTAAGTCTTTTACCTGATACAGGCATGCTTGAAAGAGATGTTTTTCCATTCCTTGCTCATAAAAATCAATTGAAAGGTTATATCTTCACTTCAAGGTGGGAAGATTTAGAGAGGTTGAAATAATGAAAATTGTAGCATCCGGTTACTTTGACCCAATTCACATTGGACACATTGAATATTTGAAACTCGCTAAACAATTAGGAGGAACTTTAATTGTAATAGTTAACAATGATAAACAAGCAAAAATAAAAAAAGGTTTTTCTTTCATGAATGAAAATGAAAGATTAGAAATTGTTAAAAACATAAAATATGTAGATGAAGTTTTCTTATCAATTGATGATGATTCAACTGTATGCAAATCATTAGAAAAATTAAAACCAGATATTTTCGCAAAAGGTGGAGATAGAAATTCTTCTAATATTCCAGAATTTGAAATTTGTAATAAACATAACATAAAAATAGTTGATGGTTTAGGAAATAAAATACAATCCTCTTCCGATTTAATTAGTGGTGTTAAAAAATGAAGATATTATACTCAATAGGAACAAGACCAGATTTAATTAAGATGGCCCCATTAATTTTAGAATCAAAATCACGTGGACACATTAACATAATTGTTGCGAGTGGGCAACATTATGATAGGGAATTATTCCAAGGTGTTCTTGAAGATTTAGGTATAAATGAAATAGATTATATTTTAAACGCAAGAGGTTCACCTTGTCAAGTAGGTTCTGAACTTATGAAAGGAATGGAAAAAGTTTTGGAAAGGGAAAAACCAAATATTGTTTTAGTTCATGGTGATACTTTCTCTGCATTGTTTAGTTCTATTGCAAGTGCATTATGTTTAATTCCTGTTGGACATGTTGAGGCGGGTTTAAGAACAAATTCATGGGAACCCTTCCCTGAACAGATATGTACGAGAAGTGCAGATGCCTGTTCCTCATTATATTTTGCTGCAACACAAACCAATGTAAATTTCTTATTAAAAGAAGGTTATCCAAAAGAGAGAATTTATTTAACTGGTAACACAATTGTTGACGCTGTAAGAATTTATTCAAACAAAAACCCAAACATTTTAGAAGAATTAAATATTCCTAAAGATAAAAAGATAATTTATTTCTCCGCGCACAGGAGGGAAAATACTCTTCACAAAGAAAGAATGGAAGGTATATTTGAAGCTTTACTTGAATTAAAAGAATACACAATATTTTGTTCTGTTCTTCCTGGAACATTAAAAGCAGCCGAGAAATATGGATACTTGGAAAAATTAAAAAAAGCAGAGCATATTATATGGAAACATCCTTCACTTGAAAAATATAGTGATGTTCTTTCCCTTGTAAAAAAATCAGATTTAGTTTTAACTGATAGTGGTGGAATGCAAGAGGAAGCAGTAAGTTTACATATTCCTTGTTTAACTTTACGTTACGTTACTGATAGGCCAGAGACCGTTGAAGTGGGTGCAAACAAATGTACTGGTTTTAAAAAACAAGATATTGTAAATAATGTTCGTAACGTTCTTGAAAAAAAAGAATTTTATGATAAAATGAAAAACACTTTAAATCCTTATGGTGATGGTTATTCATCACGTGAAATTATTTCAATAATTGAAAAAAATAAGGATAATTTAACAAGATGGGAAAAAGAGGTAATAAAATGAAAGCAATAATATTATGTGGTGGTGAAGGTACAAGGTTAAGACCTTATACTTATAATGCTCCAAAACCTATGTTGAAATTAGGTAATAGGCCAATTCTTGAATATGTTTTATTGAATTTAAAGAGAAATGGTTTCAAGGAATTCATATTCACTGTAGGTTACTTATCTGATCAAATACAAGAATATTTTGGTGATGGTTCCAGATTTGATGTGTCAATTGAATATTATGTTGAAAAGGAAAGGTTAAACACAGCGGGTTCGGTTTTACAGGCTAAAGATATAATTGATGATACTTTTTTTGTAGGTATGGGTGATCAAGTAACCGGTATTGATGTTAAGGAAATGTTAAATTTTCATAAGATGAAAAGTAATATTGCAACTTTAGGTTTGAAGATGCAAAGTACCCCCTATGAATATGGTATTGTTGAAATTGATTCAAATGACCACGTTGAGAATTTCAAAGAAAAACCTATTTTAACAAGTTTCATAAACTCTGGTATGTATTTATTTGAACCTACTATTTTTGATTACATTAGGAATAAGGAAGATTTTGCTAAAGATGTTTTCCCGCGTTTATTGAATGAAGGTAAAAAAATATCAGCATATAAATTTAATGAATTTTGGGCAGATATTGGGAGAG
>CAYOAB010000019.1:3116-11985 GCA_964401875.1 Microcaldota archaeon | reverse complement strand
ATCGTAGTCAGGAAGCTGTGTCCTGATTTTTCTTTCCGAAAGCAGTTCGGAGATATTTTTAATTATATCCAGACACCTGCTGTCATCAGGCCTGAAGTTGATTGAAACTTTTTTTATCATTTATTTTACCGATATTTCGTAAGTAAACTTCATCAACAGGCCGGGATTTTTATCAATAAAAAATTTTAAATATTAATGACTTTAATAAAATCACATATATGGCCTCAATGGTGTAATGGTAGCATATGGGATTGTGGAACCCATCTTCAGAATGTTGAAGATTGATGCAATGCTCCTAAGGACCGAGTTCAATTTGACCTTTTCCCACCACTCGGCGACTAAGTCGCCAGTGCATGGTAAAAGACTTGTCTATTCGGCAAAGCCGAATGACATACCATTTGCTTAAGCAAATAGGTACAACCCAAAAGGTTGAAAAAAATAATGAAAATCTCGGTTGAGGCCCTCTTTTTTTTAAAATATTTATTGATCAGTGATTATTCTAAAATTACTTTCTTTTCCGTGCGGCTTTTCTTTACCATTGCGGAACATAGTGACGCTGGGAAAGAAAAGGTCATTCTCGGTTGAGGCCCTGTCGCGTTCCGCCGCGACACCACGGTACGAGGGCTCTGCCCTCGTGCTCCCGCTAATCCTCTGACCGATTTTAATATATCTGCCCCATCCCCGTAAAAAACAAGTAATTAATTTAAATTGTGAATGTTTAATTTTAGATGTGAGGATTGAATTGTCTGGTTGTATTGTAATAAATGAAAAAAATGAAATACTAGTTTTGTTTAGAAAGAAGCATGGCCATTATGAATTGCCTGGCGGGAAAGTTGAATTAAATGAGACAATTGAACAGGCCGCTTTAAGAGAATGTAAAGAGGAAATTGGTGTTGATTTAGAATTAATTAAATACATATGTTATGAAGATTTTGAAATTGAAGAAAAGAAATTTAGAAGTCATAACTTTTTAGCTAAAATTAAAGGGAATGAAAAACCTTACGTTACGGAACCTCATATATTTGAAAGTATAATGTGGTTGAATACAAAAGAATATGAAAAGTATAATTGTGCAACTAACGTTAGAAGTTTATGTTATAAAATAAATAAAGGGGAAATAAAAATATGAAATATAGTTATATGCCTTCATTTGAACATTACAAAGAGGAAATTAAATTTGGTTTAATTAATTTTGATTATGTTGAGATTACAATTCTTCCACAATTTAAGTTGGAAAAAAATAGTAAATATGTTGGCCATTTACATTGGGAAGATACACTTGAAAATTCAAATGTGTTGGAAGAGTATAAGAGAATAGGTTGTAAGTGGATTACAATACATCCAAGAAAGGAATTAAATGTTGAAGAAAATGTTAAGAGAATAAAGAAATTTGTGAGTAGGGGAATTGATGTTTATCTAGAGAATATTAAGGGAATGAATTTTAGAGATGTTATGAAAATAGTTAATGAAAGTGGCGTACAAGGGGTTACATTGGATGTTGGGCATCTTAATATGAATAAAGAGGAAGTAAAAAAATATTTAGAAACTGGGAAAGTTAAGCATGTGCATTTACATAATTCCATAAAAGGAGTGGACCATGTGCCTTTTGAAAGTGAAAGTGAATTGAAGGAATGGGTTAATCTAATTAAAGAATATTATGATGAGACGATTTGTTTTGAAATATTCAAGGGAAAGGATGAAAAATTACTGAATATTAAGGAACGACAGAATATAATGAAAACATATTTAAATTTAAACTTATTAAAGTGAGTTATGAATTCAAATTCATTACAGCAAGTGCAACGTATAAAGCCAAGGAGTTATGATAAGGATGATATAAGTGAGTTTGATCGTTACTTTTCAGATGTTGAGAAAATTAGAGGTTCAAAATCGTTGAGGAGATTGGCCTATAAGACACAAGTTTTTACACAACCTAACAATTCACATGTTAGGACAAGGTTAGTTCATTCATTAGAAGTTGTAAGCGTTGCATTAACAATTGCACGAAGATTTAACATGTTGAACAATGAGAAATTTAAAATTAATGAAAAGTTAGTTGAAGCTATTGCACTTGGACATGATACAGGACACACACCTTTCGGGCATAGGGGGGAAGAAGTTCTCGGAAATTTTAGTGAAGGGTTTAGGCATGAAAGAAATAGTGTTGTAATGCTTGAATTAATTGAAAGAAGAGGAAGAGGGTTATGCTTAACTAAAGAAACATTATTAGGTATAATAAGACATTCCAAAGGGAAGGGAAGTTTAGAATCATCACAAAACCATTTGCCCGAACATACAATTGTTATGTACTCAGATAAAATTGCATACCTTTTTGCTGATTTAATGGATGCGCAGAGGTATAAATTTTTAGATAAAATCCCTGAAGATGCAATTAAGTTAGGATTAACACAAAGGGAACAAACTAAATCTTGTATTGATAGTTTAATTAAAGAGAGTTTACAAAAAGGTTATGTTTCATTTACAGATAGTGAAGAAGCAATTATTTTTAGTAAAATAAAAATGTTCATGTACGAAAATGTTTACTCAAAAAAAGATTCAATATTAATTAATCATATGCTTGAAAGTGTATGTGAATTCTTTTCCAAAGAATTACCTAATCATGATACAGTATTGTTAGCGAGCATGCTTACAGATTCGGAAGTTATGAGAATAAGTGAACTTTTAATTGCAAGAACTTGGGATATGAACCAAACAGTATTCAATGAATCTTTTATTGGAATTTCGGAAATAATTCCATACACAGAAAATTTTAAAGTGGATTATACAAAAATAAATGAAGAGTGGATTAATTCATTAGATTAAATTTTTTCTAATTTTATAATTAAATTATAAGGTATAGCATACTTTTCAGGTTCCTTGAAATCTGTTTCTTTTGGCCCTTCAATTACATTTAACACTTTGAAATTTTCAAAAACATAAGGGCATAAATAATCAGTAAATTTGTGTGTGTAATATTCAATTTCAACTTTTTCATTATATATTTTAGATTTGATTTTTTCTGTTTTATAATAATTTTGGTTTGATTTTTTCATGAAAGTGTTTAAGGGATGATCAACTAAAAAAATGAATTTCCCTTTTTTCTTTAATATTCTATTAACTTCTTTGAAAACAGGTTCAATGTTTTCAGCATAATGTAATACATGCCTTCATAGTTTCAGAAGCATCAATACCATAAACCTCATAACCTAAATCTGCATAGTAATTTAAATCATAACCAAATCCACAACCTAAATCTAATATTTTTTTATTATGAATTTTATTTCCTAATTCTTTATATAAAAATTCACGTGAAGTGTCTTTATTTTCCTTATAAAATTGAGATTCGATTTCCTTATATTTCAAAGCAAGTTCTCTGTTATAACCATTCATATTTACACCAAAAAATAAAAATAAAAAAAAATTAATCTTCTTCAACGATTAACTTTGTAAGGCCCAACTCATTAAATTCAAGATCAATTACATAATCAACATTCTTGTATTCAAAAGTATCTTTATCTTCAAAAGTAAATGTTTTACCTCCAAAAATTAATCTTAATGTTTTATCATCCAAATCAACATCTTTAATAGTTGCGTAATCATCCAAGAATTGTATTTTCTTAGTTTTAAATTCCATATCAGAATCTGCATCTAAATATGGAAAGAAATCAACTTCAAATTCATTGTATGAAACTTCATCTTCACTGCACGCAACACTATCCGTCCAATCAACAATAAATCCATCTGCATTATAATATTGAACTGCATAGAAAACATCAATTTCTAACCTAACATTATCAGTGGTATCGTTTAATGAAACAACTTTAATTGGTGTTATTGTTTTACCACAATATTTAGTTAAGCTTGAACCTTTGTTTATTGAAAAATCACATAATTCTTCTCCGTCCCTATACTCTTCAATATTTTTATATAATGTAAAAGTTACAGTTAAATTTTCCAAATCAGAAACTTCAAGTAGATAACCACTTTTAATTTCCACAACACTACCTTTCAAAATGTCTAAATTAACATCATCATCATAAGTACCAATAGTATATTTTGAATCTGTTAAATCAATACTTTTCTCAGTTTTTTGACAATCTACAACTTTACATAAACCATCAACACATTCACTTCCTGAACCACAAGTAAGAGTAGTTGTTTTGATTTCGTTATCTAAACAGTAATATTCAAGAACACTATAAGGACTATAACAAGAATCAACGAAAACATCAGAACCTAACTTAGTAGTTCCCTTTACATATTGATTCAAACCAAAATCTGAATCGGAACATACAGTTTCTTGACATTGTCCGTAACTACATTCATATCCTAAAGAACATGTTATTTCTTCATAAGTAATTTCACCATTTTCACAGTAATACTCTTTAACCTTATTTGAAGTTATACAAGCATCGGTAAATGAATCTTTACCTTTAGTTATAGTGCCGTTAACATAAACATCATTACCACCATCACTATCTTCACAAGGGTTTTCAATACAAGCACCTTCAGTACAATGGAAACCAAAATCACATTCAATTTCATCATAACTAATTGTATTATTATCACAGAAATATTTCTTAACAGTAGTATTAGACACACAAACATCACTTACATTTGAAGTGTTACCGAAAATAACATTACCTCTTTCATATAAATTAATTTCATTGAAATCTTGAACACACATTTCAACACATGCTCCTTCATCACAAGCATAACCCACATCACAAAACAAAGAAACATATTTACCTACACCCTCTTCACAGATAGCTTCATTTAATTCAGTGGAACTTACACAAACATCCTTTAAAGTTCCATTATTAAACACAATTTCACTTGCTGTAAACTCATTCAAACCATCTGGGTCGTTACACCTTAAACAAATACCTTTATGTTTAATTTCAACACCTGCAAATAATGCAGCACAAGAATCTGTATAATCAACATCATTCACACCACACACTGGCCCATAACAAATATTATTGGCAATAAAAGGTGGAACAACAATTGCAACGGCTGTAATTAAACCTATCAAAACCACTCCTATAATTACATAATTTAAATAATCAGGTGGAGAAGATTTGTATTTCTTTTTAGAACTTATATTTTGTAAATCTAATAATGTCATGAATAAATATTGAAGTTAAAAATTAATAAATATAAACTAAAATTAAAAACCACTTAAATTAAAAGAACCTGGACTGAAAGAGTATAAAATAATAGCATAAAACATCCATAATACAATAGAAAGAATCATCCAATTAAAAATTGGAGCAGTTGGATAAATAATTAACAAAATTGTTGCTAAACTTAAAAAAATAAGTAATATCCCTGCACCCAATTCAATATTTAATGCAAATGGAATGTTTATTAAAAATAAAAATAAAGCAAAAATTAATGGAAGAACATGTCCATATTGTGTTGCAAAAGTTTTAATCCCAGTTTTTTTATCTGAATTTAAATCACTTACAGTTCCTATCGCGTGAGCAGCAGAACCCAATAAACCGAAAATTATAAAATGAATATTAAGAAAATCTAAAGTTCCCATTAATGAATACCCCATTGCAAAAGGTAAATAAATAAATAACATGTTAAAAATAGAATCTATAATGGGCCTACTCTTAATTCTAATGGGGGGTACGGAATAAACGTAAACTGAAATTACAGCTAAGAAAGTTAAAAAAATATGAACAAGATTAAAAGAAAATAAAGAAACCACTATAATTAATATAGAAAAAAACAATGAAATTTTTTTAATTTCAGGAACGTCAATTTCATCAATTACAATTCCAAAAAATTTATCTTTTTTACGAGGATTTAATTTATCAGAATCAATATCATAAACATCATTAATTCCGAACATAACGAAACTTGCAGGCAATGTTAAAGTAAACATCTGTATTAAATGAAATAAATTTACTTGAATTCCTCCCAAAACAAGACCAATCCCATAACCTAAGGGAAAAATTATCCAAGAAACAGGTCTGCTAATCAAAAACATTTTCCTTAAATCCATAACAATTTAAAGAAAGAAAAATTTAAAAAAAACTATTTTTTAAGATTTGAAAATACAAGGGCCGTGCCTAATAAAGTAAGAAATTCGCAAATCATAATATCGTAGGCACCACTTAAATATGTGTCCACCACTAAAATACCTATACCTAAAACGTTAAATGCCAATAAAGAAATAGTTATTCCTTGTTTGCCTTTAAATTGTGCGTAATATTGTGCTATCCATCCCGCTGCAATGAGTAGAAGACCGATTATAGTAAGATATTGTACCATGAATATTATTAAAAAAATAAATTAATAAAGAAAATAATTATTTTTTAAAGGCAATAAATACTAAAATGGTACTTAACAAAGTAATTATGTTTCCCACTAAAACTTCAACTGCGTTACTGAGATATGCACCAACTACTAAAATACCAATACCTAAAATATTAAGTGCTGGAAGTAATTGTACAATTTCCTTTTTACCCTTACTAAGAGAAAGGTATTGTGCCATCCATCCTGCTGCAATGAACAAGAGACCTATTAAACTGATGTATTGTAACATGAAAAGATATTGGGGGGAAGGAATATAAAGATTTAAATGTATCGATAGATACAATATTCAATAAGAAAAATAATGAGAATCCTCACAACTCTCAACCCTTCTCTTACACTCTTCAAGTGAATTTACTTTTTTAAGTAAAACATTTTCTTTATATCTTAAATTTTTTAGAATTCCTTTATAGTGAAGTAAACCAAAACCTACTAAAATAGGTGTTTCAGATTCTTTTATTGCTTTAACAATATTTTGGGCCATGATTATATCTCTACCGTCCAATAAATTATCTCTAATCTCTTGGGAAGGTTCATAATCCATATACTCTTTAACACTAAATTCATATTTGAAATATTTGTAATTGAATGGCCCAAACAAAAGCATACTGAAATTATCATAAAAATGTTGAAACAAATAAGAAGCGGAAGCGTTCTCATAAAAAAAATTTAAATCTTCAATTGGAATGGAAGGTTTATTTTTCTGTTCTAAATAATCTGAAATGTTAGGATAATAACGACCTCTCCAGAAACTTAAATAAAACCTATAAACTGGTGCAAAATAATCAATAGTATAAGCTAAAAGTTCATTCTCTTTCTTAATATTTTCTTGCATATGTTTTCTACTACCTGTCTCAAAATATATTTTATCATAATTTTCAACTAAATCAATTGAACGTAAATGTTCCTTTAAATTATATACATGTGTTTCACCAAAAAGAGTTATACATTTTCTTTTTCCGTCAATTGTTGCAATATAATCTTCAACTAATAATGTATCCCATGTTTCACTCATTTTAATTTCAGTAGCTGTCCTATTTTTATATTCATACCTCATTAAATCCAACATAGAAGCATAAAGAAAAGTATACATACATGCACCCACAATCAAACTTCTTCTAAAGTACTTTTTAAATTTAGATTTCTTTGAATTTTGAAGTTCTTGTTCTTTGTGTTGCAGCATAACTTATTGAAGAAGCATGTAATTTATATATTTTGCTTTTAAATTTCACTTTTCATAATGAATTATGCAAGATGTAGATACCCTAATTGAAATTGTAAAGGAAGAATTAAGGAATAAAGATTACGATACATTTAGCATTTCCATTAAAATGAATAAAGAAAATGAAGAAAATGAAGAAGATATGAGAAAAGAGGGAATTATAGGTAAAAGGCCTTTGAAAAGTAAAATTAATCATTACATAAAACAAAAAATTGAAAATGAAACGGGTAAAAAGTGGACACTTGAAGGAGATGTTAGTTTAATTTTTGATTTAAACAAAAATAAATGTGAAATTAAAATTAATCCGATTTATTTACTTTGTAAATACAATAAATATTCACGAGAAATTTCACAAACAAGGTGGGATAAATATAGTGATTCTGTTGAAGGTTTTATACTTGAAGCTTGTAAAGAACATTACAAATGTTCAAACATATTTTTACATGGCGCGGGAAGAGAAGATGTTGACGTGCACATGTTAGGTGAAGGAAGATTATGTACTATTGAAATTGTTGAACCTCAAATTAGAAAAAATGATTTTAAAAAGTTAGAGAAAAAAATTGAAGAAGTAAGTGAAAAACAAATCAAATTAAATGTAATTAAAGAAGTTGGAAAAGAATTTATTTGGATAGGAAAGGAGGGTAAATTTGAAAAGGAATACAGGGCAATAGTTGAATTTGAAAAAGAAGTTAGTGATGAAACCATAAAAAGAATTGAAGAGATTAAACATATAAGTCAGAGAACTCCTACAAGAGTTGAACATAGAAGAGCAGATTTAATTAGGGAAAGGGACATTTACAAGATTAAAAAAGTTACTAAAGAAAAGAATAATAGAATAATAACCTTTGACATAATGACACAGGCAGGTGCATACATTAAAGAATTAATAAATGGTGATAGTGGGAGAACACAACCTAACTTTTCACTCATTGCGGAATGTAATGCTAAGTGTATACAATTAGACGTAGCAAAAGTACACGAAAAAGTATCAAATTGGTGGTAGAATGATAGAATGGATTGTTGCAATAATATTCATGTTAATGTTTTCATATTATGACATGTTCAATAATAGGATTATACCAGATATGGTTTCATATTCATTTTTATTTGTGAGCATACTAATATTTTTTGCGTTTTTACCTTTTGAATTCATGAAAGTATTTATAGCATTAATTGTTTTCATAATTGGATATATACTTTACAAAATAGGTTACTTGGGCGGGGCAGATGTTTATGCATTAACGGGATTAAGTTTACTTATTCCACTTAACTTTTTAGGAATACCTTCAATAATATTACTTCTTTTAGGTTCAATGTTAC
>CAYOAB010000019.1:0-3016 GCA_964401875.1 Microcaldota archaeon | reverse complement strand
CTTAACTTTTTAGGAATACCTTCAATAATATTACTTCTTTTAGGTTCAATGTTACTTACAATGTTTTATGTTACAATTAATTTCTTTGTTAAAAGTAAAGAAATAAAATTTGAAAAAAATGATATAATAACTTCAGTAATGTGGATAATAGGATATGGTGCACTCGCTTACATGATATATAACATAGGCCAAACAACAATTGGAACCATAGTATTTTTCTTAGGAATTATTAATTCCATTTTCGCATTGATAAAATCTAACTTAATGAACAGTATGATTAAAACAATAAAAATTGATGAAATAATTGAAGAAGATATATTGGCCGTTGATAAAATGAATCAAGATTTTGTTAAAGAACATAAAATTGAAAGATTGCTTAGTAAAGATGAAATAAATAAATTGAGAGAATTGGGGGTTGAGGAGGTGCCAGTTTATACGGGGTTGCCACCATATTTACCATTTGTATCTATAGTTACAATTATACTTTTCATTATTTCCCTACTTAATTAAATTAATTAAATAAAATAAATTAAAAAAATTATGGAAGATATTTCTTATTGTTGATTTTATCACGAACATAATCTCCTACGAAGGTTAACTTTTCACCTTGAAGAGCATCCTGTTCAATCTTCTTTTTCTTAGCTAAAACTATATCAAGTTCTTTAACCCATTCAGGATGCTTATTAATCCAAGGATACGATTTCATTTCTTCGGCCCTCTTAATATCAACATCTTTAGCTTTAATTGTTAATTTCTGTAGGAAATCATACTCATCAATATCACTCATAGTAACTCCTAAAAATCTCGCTTCGGGTGTTGCTAAATGCTTTGTAATATACGCTAAATTCATTGACCCTGTTTTAATCGCCCAATAAATGTACCATCCCCATGCATCACAATCTGTGAAAACGTAAATGGGTAACCCCATGTCCGCAAGTTTACGAATTAATCTTCTTGTACCTCTTGACGCTTGACCTTTAGGTGTAATCAAAAGACAATTATTTTTTTTCCAAAACTTATCTTCATTTAACCTTTGCCAAATTGCATCCTTTTCTACAACTAAAACAAAATCTGCTTTTACATCAACAAATTCAATATCATTATCAACATCACTGGGAATCATCCATCCCGAACGACCTTGCTGTGAAGCATCAATTATGTTAGTTTCACCACCGTATTTATCTTTAATTATCATTTGTCCTGCTACCACTCCTTTACGATCTGTGCTCAAATTGAAATCTTCACGCATCAAGTCAAGTGACGCTTCCAAATCTTCAATTAAAGGATTAGATTCAGATTGTTCACTGAACAATTCCTCATCCATTTCATCCCCTAAACTGAACTTTAATTGATAATACAAACCTCTGATTGATGTGTGTAACCCCTGTTCAAGAAACGTTTTCAATTTAGCTGCAATTGAAACTGTTTGCATAAACTTCTTGGCCTGTGAAACGTGCACGAAAGTTCTCTTTTCACGTTTATCACCGAGCATTAAAATTCCTTTTTCAGGATTAAAATGAATGTTACTTCTACCACGAACAGGTGTGTAAAAAGAAGGTGACTTTTCGGAATTAATATCCAATAAAATCTCACGTCCTAATGTAACTAATTTATTAAGTGCTTTTTCTGATGTATTTTTAACCATAATTCTCACCTTTACATATCATCCTCATCAAATTCAATGTTGCCTTCAGATTCATTGTCCCCATCATAATCTCCATCTTCTTCAATCATGATGTCACGGGTTTCACCATCTTCATCTTCCTTTGAATCTTCAACAGTAAATCTATCAAGTACAATTGAACTTAACTTTCGCTCAATCTCTTCCGAGTTACCTGAATTTGCAAGTTCAGGTAATGCTATTGAAAGTTGTTTAATATATCTCATTATAGCTTTCCTCTTAGCATCTTTACGTTCTTCACGAACTTTACCGGAAATATATTTGTTTAAATCTCTTGCAACATCCATTACAGCAAATTTAATTTCATCTGCAATTTCTGGTTCTGTTGAGATTGATTGTTTTCCCGCACCAGTGTACGGAACGAAAGCTGAAATTACGTTAATGAAAACTGAAATTGGTGCATCATCAAAGTTTCTGATTTCATACCTTTTCCAATCAATTGCTTTAACAGATTTTTGTGTTGCACAAGCACCAGCATCAAACAAAAGTGGTGAACGATTAGCATAACGTAATACTTCAGAACTCTTATGTCCATTCTGGTTAATTTTACCTGCATGACCACCATACGCAATTGCCGCTTCAATAATGAAAGGTACTCCCCCCCTATAAACTTTAGGTGGTCTTGAACGTACTGAAATGAATTCAGGTTTAAGTAAACTTCTTAGTGAAATTTCAATGTGTTCGTTACCTATTGGCCTTAACGCTTCCGCGGAAGGTGCAACCCATTTAACTATTTTAAATTGTTTAACTAACCTCTTAGCATCATCCCAAGTTAATACATTTGGAGGTTTATCGAAATCAATTTCTGTTAAACGTCCTTGAATTTCAGTAATTTTAGCTTGTGATACTCTTGATAATTCTGATAATAAAAACGCACTTAACTTTTTAGCATCACTTCTCTTCAAATATTCATATAAATCATGTGCTTCAATACCTAATGGATGTGGTTTAATCTCTTCAGGTTTTTCAGGTATAACTTCTAATACCCTAGGGAACCTAACCTTTTTACCTTCTGGGTCAACGAATGAAATCTCTGCGTGAGGGTTAGCTATTGCTGTTCTCTTCAAATATTCAAGAGGACCATACTCACTTCTTTCATACTTAACATCCCCGAATTCACCGGAAACTTCCGTACCTCTAAATTCTTCATCATATTCTTGAATACTGGTCATAACCGCTTGATTGGTTTTAACATCAATACCCATGTTACACTCGAACACTTTACCGTGCCCTGTTGATGTCTTAATTCTGAGAGGTTTTCCTGTGGTTAACTGTGCAAACATAGTACACCCCGTTGCACCAATACCTTGCTGTCCCCTCTGTTGCATGTACCTG
>CAYOAB010000018.1:0-11989 GCA_964401875.1 Microcaldota archaeon | reverse complement strand
TACTCTTTCTTTGAAATGTTTTGATATTTCCTTTTCAATTTTAATTAAATTTCTATTTTTACCTTGGAATTCTGTTCCACCCACAGTATATTTAATCTCCTTAACTATCTCCATGAAGTCTGTGATGGTTTTCTTAAGTAATGTGTCAAATAAGTAAAAGAGTTTAGGTCCAATCTCGTTCGTTAAATTGATTAACCTCTCATTAAATTCTTCCTTTTCTGATTCCGAAACTCCATAGTGGTACCATTCGCTCAATATTAAAAATTCATCGTATATTGATGTTATGTATATATTACTATTGAATATAACATTCAAGTTACTTCTAATTAGGTATTTAATGTTTTTCTGTTCAAGCTTTTCATCATTAATTTCCGATTCAAGAATCCATGCATCACTTAATAGTTCTCTTAATTCTTGTCTTGCACCTAATGGAAAGGCAAAAGCATCTCTCCCCAATTTAACGTTAACGTACTTTAAACTATTTATTTTTTTCCTTTGCTTAGTAATAACTACTAATACTTTTGCCACACTTAAAGGTGTATCCAAATATTTATAATTCTTATGACTCTTAACTAAACACTAAACCAATGAAAAGAGGTTAAATTATGGCAAAGAAATACGTTAAATTCGAAGTCTCAGATGAGATTGCCAACAAGGCATATGAACTTGTTCAGGTTGCAAGTACCGGTGGAAAAATCCGCAGAGGTACAAACGAAACCACTAAATCTATTGAAAGAGGTAACGCTAAACTTGTAGTTATTGCAAGTGATGTTGAACCTGAAGAAATTGTTATGCACATCCCCGAAATTTGTGAAGAGAAAGGAATTCCTTTCGTCTATGTTCCAAGCAAAAACGATTTGGGTAAATTTGCAGGAATGCCAGTTTTAAGTGCAGCAATAGCAGTCGATGAAGTGGGTTCCGGAGATAAACTTCTTAAAGACATTTTAAATGCTCTTCCAAAGAAGGAATAATTAGGTGATATTAATGGCAGATGAAGGCATTGCCGCCGAAGTTGTTGAAGTGGTAGGTAAAACCGGTGTATACGGTGAAATTTACCAGGTCATGTGTAAGATTCTTGAAGGTAAAGATATAAACAGGATTATTAGAAGGAACGTTAAAGGTCCTGTCCGTAAAGGTGATATATTATCATTATTAGAATCTGAACGTGAAGCTAAGGAGATTAAAGCAAGGTGAAATGAATGAAATGTTCTTTTTGTACTTGTGAAATGGAACCCGGTACAGGGGTTCTTTACATTTCTAAGGGAGGTAAAACTTTACCTTTCTGTTCAAAGAAATGTAGATTAAATTCTCTTAAACTTAAAAGAAAGCAAAGAAAGGTTACTTGGATAAGGAAAGATAGTAAAGATGATAAAAAGAAAGCAAGAGCTACAAAAAAACCTGTAACCAAATCCAAAAAGGAAAAGTGATTTAATGGCTATTGAGAGAACTTTTTTCATTTTGAAACCTGATGCAGTGAACAGGTCAATAACTGGTGAAATTATTTCCAGATTTGAAAAAAAAGGATTGAAAATAGTAGGTTTAAAGATGATTAAACTTAATGATGACATTTTGAAAGAACATTATGCTCATTTAGTTTCTAAATCTTTTTATCCTGATCTTGCTTCCTTTATGATGAAATCTCCTGTAATTGTTGGTGTTCTTGAAGGAAGAAATGCAGTTGAAGTTGTAAGGATAATGTGTGGTGTTACTGATGCTAATAAAGCAACACAAGGTACCATTCGTGGTGATTATGCAATAGGCATGAGAAATATAATACACACATCCGATTCAGTGGATAATGCAAAAGTTGAAGTTGAAAGATTTTTCAAACCTAACGAATTGTTCGGTTACAATTTAAGTTGTACTGACTATTTGTACGCACCAGATGAATTACAATAGAGGTTTTAACACCATGCAATTGCGTTGCGATTGCCGTGATTTTCTTTTTAAATTTTCTATTTTATATTTAATACATGGATACAAATGATAATGAGTTAAAGGAAAATCGTGAACTTCTTAAAAGCATTGAAGCTATTTTGTTCACAAGTACGGAACCTCTTTCAATTTCTAAAATTTCATTACTTCTTAATATAAATTCAACTAAAACTATAAGTAAATATGTTAACATGTTAATGGATGATTATAGTAAAAGAGATTCAAGTTTAAGAATTATACGTGATGATGACAAGTTTTTTATGACTACACATGATAAATATATTTCTTTAATTTCAAAATTGAAAACTACCACTGAACTTTCCAAATTGGAGATGAAAACTCTTGCTTATATTTCAAAGAGGGAAGACAAAACAGGTATAATGCAATCACAGGTTATAAAAGCATTAGGTGCTGGAGCATATGAACACATTCACAAATTAATTGAAATGAAATTTGTTAATTCTAAGAAGACGGGTAGAAGTAAATTAATTTCAACAACTCAAAAGTTCCGTGATTATTTCAAGGTTGGAGATTTATGAAGATAATTGACTGGTTACAGTTCGGGAAACATATGACCTTCCAACCAGATAAAAATAAACCTATTTTTAATTGGTTTTATTACAAGGAAGCATTTTCAAGTGAAATTGTCCACGAGTTGATTAAAGAGTATAATATCTCT
The DNA here is from genome assembly GCA_964401875.1 of Microcaldota archaeon. Classification (GTDB taxonomy): domain Archaea; phylum Micrarchaeota; class Micrarchaeia; order CAILAH01; family CAILAH01; genus CAYOAB01. The sequence goes on along the minus strand of CAYOAB010000018.1, from coordinate 9,375 downwards.
GGACCAGTTTTTGACCCGTTCGTAGGCGTGGGCACAGTTCCCCTTGAATGTAAATATTTAGGTATTTCATCTAAGGGAATTGATACTAGTCCTCTCGCTGTTTTAGTTTCAAATGTTAAAACACGTAATTATACCAAGAAGCAACTTGAAGAGATATTAACCTCTTTAGATTCACTATTGAGTAACATAAATGAAAATAAGTTTGAAATATGTAAATTTGAATGGAAATATGAACTTTTCCCACCTTACATGGCTTTCCCGCGAAGAAATTTAGATTTCATAAGAAGAATAAGAGAAAAAATTGAGGTTATTGATAATATTATAATTAAAGAATTTTATATGGTTGCACTCTTATCAATACTTCCACAATGTAGTTACATAATGAAAGATGGTGGCGTGCTAAAAATAATGAAGAATAAACATGCGGGGCATGCACGGGATTTGTTCAGGAAAAAAGTTAAGAGAATGGTTAAAGATTATGAATCTTACGGTATCAATCATGAAGAACCTAATATAAAAATGGGTAATGCCACTCATTATGATTTAGAAGATTCTTCAATTAACGCTATAATAACTTCACCCCCGTACATTAACAATATTGATTATTCAAAAATTTACGGATTAGAATTAAGTTTAATTTACCCAAACTTTGATTTCAATTCGTTACGTTCGACTATGTTACGTTCATTTATAGGTAAAAATCCTAACGTTAAAGTTGAAGAGGATTACTTGAACGAAGTTTTAACTTCCATGATTGGTCCCAACCCGCCTCTAATAGCGTACACTTATTTCGGTGATATGTTTAACGTTGTAATGGAAGCTAATCGTGTTTTAAACAAGAATGGTATTTTCGCATGTGTTATAGGTAATAGTATAATGGAAAAATCGCACATTAAGGCCGATGAAATTATAGCACGGTTCGGGGAAGATTTAGGTATGGAAGCTGAAATCCGTGTAGGCCTCTACCGTAAAACTGAAGTACAAGTGAAAGGAAAGATCCCCGTGAGAGAAAGTTGTGTTATACTTAAAAAAGTGTGATTAAAGTATATAAACTATTATATTCTAATTTAAATCATGGTACTTGATCACTCCATAAACACGTTTAAGAAGAACATTTCACTTCTTATGGTATTTTCTTTAACATTCCTTTTTGCTTTACTTGTTCCCATTTTAGCGGGGACGCCTACGTATAATTCCATGGGAGGAGTTTACTTAAGATTCCTTAGTATTCCCGAAACAACGGCCATGGACAAAATTGTTATTGTGGTTTCCTTTTTGATATCAAATTTCTTAATGTCTTTCGGTATAGTTGCCGTTAACTTGATAGTTAAAAAGGAAAGGGTTTTGATTAACATTAAGAAGGAAATAATTGACAATATAGCAAGAACCACAACGTTACTTTTTGGGGTTTTTGTTGTTTTATTTATAGTTAATGCCGTTATACAAATTTTAATTGTTGAATATAAGATTCCACAGATATTAGGTAGTTTAATTTACATTGCATTATACTTACCTTTCTTTTATATAGGTCCTGCAATGGTGATTGATAACTTTAAACCCGTTCAGGCGTTCTTTACAGGTTTGAATCATATTAAAATGTATCCCGTGAGGGTATTTAATTGGACACTTCTCGGTATGATTTTATTGTTAGGTACAAGTGTTTTAACTTATGTAGTTTTACCTAACGAGTTCCAGTGGTTAACTATCCTTGTGAATTCATTTATTATAATACCGTTCCTTTTAATATACCAATCTCACAATTACATTGAGAAGTATAACATATTAATAACAGATAAAAGAGGTAGAAAAGATGTTTAAGATTGAAATGGAAAAAGCTAAAGAATTTAAAAATGCCATCGATGCTATTGGTAATATTATTGATGAAGGTGCTTTCGTTATTAACAATGAAGGTATAACTTTACACGCGTTGGACCCCTCACAAATAGCAATGGTCATATTCAATATGCCTTCACATGCGTTCAGTGATTATAACGTTGAAAACCCACACACCATAGGTTTAAATTTGGACAGTTTTAATAAAATTTTGGCAAGAGGTAAAGATACAAAACTTGTTTTAACAGATGAAAAAAATAAGTTAAACGTTCAATTTAGTTCAGGTTCAACTAAGAAAAATTTCAAAATACCTTTAATTGATACAAATGGTGGTTTAGAAAGGGAACCTAAGGTTGAACATGATGTAATAATAAAAATTTCAGCCGGTGCATTAAAGGATGCAATTTAGGATATTTCACTTGTAAGCTCACACATTTCCTTTGACGTTAAGAAGGATAAATTGAAAATGAGTGCTTCAGGAGATAATGCTGAAGCAGAAATTGAATATTCAAACAATGACACGAGTGAAATTAAAGAAATGACTGTTAAGAGTGCAGCAAAGGCAACATTCCCCGTTCAATACTTAGATGACATGTTGAAAGGTTCTGAAGATTCAGGTGAAGTTGAAATTTCTATAAAGACAAACGCACCAGTTAAAATTAAATACTCAGTTAGTAATGCTAATTTCACATACTACTTAGCTCCACGCATAGATTTAGAGTAAAGTATTTAAACCTCCTTTTTTTATTTATTTACATGAAAACAATAAATTCTAAAATTGAAAATGTAAAAGAAGATTCTAAAATAAAGAAAACCTTTAAGAAATTAAAGAATGCCTTCGTTGTAGGAACAGCAGCTCTTATGATAACGTGTGGTGGTTCAGAAATTGATACTACTGATAATGGTAATAAATCACCAATACCAAGATTACCAGATTATATTGAAGCGTACGCGGATGAAATTAATTTGAAACATACTTATGATGTTTCCAATCATTTACAATTCAGTGCTGATCTTGAAATGAATCCGCTTTTCCCTGTTTATGTAGATTTTTGTTCAAAAACTTATGATTCAGTTGAAATTAAATATTCTGAAGGTATTAGAGCAAGTTATTATGATATAGAAGGTACTACTTCCATAAAAGAATTCTTGTTTAAAACAAAAACCAATGAATTTCCTGAAATTTTGGATATCTTAAAAGGAGATGAATATACTATGATGAGAATAGAAGAAAGAGCAAGACCTCCTCCTGGATTTTATTATGATTTTAATGTTAATAATTATGATTTAAAAAGATATTATGCTGTTTTGAATGTATCTGTTTTTAGGTATCTTTTAGATGATAGTGTTGAAACTATAAAAGCAACTGAACCACCAGCAGTTATTCTTTGTTATGCAAGGTATAATGATGATTGGATAAAACAATACATTTCATTCGGACGTATGGTAGTTGTACCTTATAATGAATTCATGGATAAATCTAAAGAAGTTATGACTGAAGAGGAAATTTTTGAAAAAATAAGTCGTTAAATAAATTTCTTACCTTTTTCACAAGGTATAATTTTTATTTTTCCATCTTCAAATTCTTTTCTTTTTGAAATTCTATCAAGTAAAATTGCTATTGCGGATACTTCTGAGTGTGGTTGGTTACCCACTGCAACATTATAATTAGATAGTTGATATACTTCCCCTGGAACTTTACTGCCGCCAACTATAACAAGCACATTCCTATTTTCCCCATCCTCTTTTATTTTTTCACTAATTTCATCAACATCTAACCCGTACATAGTTAAATGCACAATTAAATCTCCTTCCTTAACACTTTTATTGAGAACACTTTTCCAATTCTTAACATACTCCGCTTTAAATTCTCCACCGAATTCATCATTAACTTTTTTAATTCCTTCTATTATCCCATCATCCTTTTCTCCACTTATAATAATTTTTTGTGCACCGAACGCTCTCGCTGTAAGTGCAACATGTGTAGTAATTCTTTGATCTCTGAAAACTCTATGCCCCAACCTTAAAATCGTAATGTTCATAAAAAAATTAAGGGAATAACATTTTTAATTTCTTATACCCTACAAAACTTATTCCCACCAAGAACACTAATATAAGTGAAATAACTGTATACACAATCTCCGGATACATATTATTGAATCCCGTAATTGAAGTGTGTTTAATCCAAATACCCAAATATGCCCACACAAAAACAAATCCGTAAGCAGGGTTAACATCTTTAAACATCCTTAAAATTCCAATTATTGCTCCCACAAGTAAAATTAACATTGTCCAAATTACTGGTGAAATTCCAAACCCGTCCCACTTTAAACTAACCAACAAAACAGTAATGTTAGCTATTGTTGCGATTGTAATCCAACCGAAATATACACTGAAAGGAGTACATACAAATATTCTTTCCTTAATTGTAATATCTTTATTATTTACTAAATCCGCAATTTTAATCAACAAAACTAAGAGCGTTACAATCAAAATCATTGAAAGGAATATAATGTTATAATGCCATGCGAAAATCCATAACAAATTGACTATTGAAGTTAATATGAAAAGCACACTTACTCTTTCTATTATTTTTTCATCTAATTTACCCCAACCAAATAATCCGAACTGATATAATGTAAACAAACCAAGCATGAAATAAATAAGCCCCCATATTGCAAATGTAATTCCCGCCGGTGCAAACAGGTTAACATACATATCAGATATTGCCCCAGTTGTCATTCCATTTATAGGTAAAATATTAGCCAAAGCATTAACTGCAATCATTGAAATAAAAGTTATCAAAACTAAAATTCTAATGTATTTAATGTCCATAATAATCTATTCCATTACTAAATTTATATTACTAACCTCACTTATTTTATCATGGCTAAAATGACATATGAACGTGCCCCTGATGTTGATTTAATTGTTCAAAATGTTTTAATGAAATTCCCTGACAAGTTAACGCACATTAATGGTTTCAGAATAATTTGTATACGTTCACATAATTCAAGTGTTCGTGCGTACGCGCGCATATGGAGCATGCCACAGGTATGGAAAACTGCACTTGACATTGATGCCTTTTACGTTCTTGAAGTTTTAAGTAAATATTTTGATAAGCAGAATGATGATGAAAAGGAAAAAACTATTCTTCATGAATTGTTACACATTCCTAAAACTTTCAGCGGGGCCCTACTACCACACGTTTATGGTAAGGAAGGTAAACACATTGAAGAAAAAGTAAAAGAGTATTATGAAAAATATTAATTAAAAATCAAAAGGTTTTTCAGTATTTTTTTTCACATTTCCTATTTTTGTTTTGCTTTCGAAAAAAGAATCTCTTTCTTTATTTATTATTACATTATCAATTTCTGTTTTTAACTCTTTTAATTCCTTTTCCTTTCTTTTTAATCTGCCTAATCTGCCTAAACTTGCATCTTCATCTCTTGTTGAAAATGGTGTGGAGGCTTCACTTTTAATTTCTTTTCCCAATTTATTTATTTCATTATTTATATGATTTGTTATTTTTCTTGCCAACTGATTATCTTCATCTTTATTTTTATCCAACTCACTCATAATCATATATTGATTTACAGTTTCACGCTCGTCTATTTTTTTATCATACCTATAATCAGTTTTTTCAAGATTATCATATATTTTTTGTGGTAATTCAGATATTCTTTGGTTAATTGCATCTTCAGTTTTTCCAATATATTTATCATCATTATACAAATATTTATTATCGGTATTAATGCCAATTTCATCTCTTAAATTATAATATTTCTTTTCCTCTTCATGTAACTTTCTAAAGTTTTCATAATTTTTCGAAAAGTTTTCTCTATTTAAATCTAAATGATTAAATGTTTGTAATGCAGTATATTCTCCGTTTTTCATACTCTTATAATTATCTTCAGCTTCATATATTTGATGAGTTAAATCTGTTGATAATTCCGCGATTCTTTCGCCATCCTTTCTCATTTTTTCTATGATTTCCAAATCCTTTTTAGGTATAACAAAATTTTCTTCTTGTGATTTTTGTACTACTTTTGTAATTTCATTATTAATTTCATTTTTCATTTGTTCTCTGTATTTTATTAATTCATCTATTGTGGTAGGTTTATTTTGTTCATATAAATTTGTTGCAGAAACAGTTTCCAATGCTTTTCTTTGTCTATCCTCATCAAACATAATGTTATACTTCTCATATTCCTTAGCTTCCTTTTTACTTAACTCTTCACCATTATTCACTTTAGTATGTATTTCTTCCAATTCTTTTCTTTTTTCTTCGTTATTAACAAGGTAATCTATTCTTTTAACTTCTTCTATTATTTGTTTATACTCTTCTGCTGCAATTTTATTTACTTCACGTGATTTTTCAGATAATATTTCTTTTTCTTCTTCTATTTTTGCAACTCTTGCGAGAGCAATATCTATGCCTTCTTCACTTCTTAGTATTGCCCCTGCCATTTGTTGAGTTTCTGTAAATGCATATAAATTATTTTCTAAAATTTCTTTTTCTTTTGCGAGATTATCAAGTTTACTTTTTTCTTTATCTGTAAGTTCTTTTATATCTTTTAACTTTGCTAATTCATCAATTTCTTTTTTTAATTCATCATCTAATTCACTAATTCTTTCTTTATTAGCTTCTATTCTATTATATCTCCATTCATCCATTGGATTAATTATATTAGCATTCATTAATGATTCCATTTCTTTATTTATTTTTTTATCATCATACATTGCAGCTAATGAGTTATAACTCATATTATCAATTTCATCATTAGTTAACCCCTTTTCTTTTAGTGAACTTTTTATTTGAGTGAATTTTTCTAATATTTTATCTACGTTTATTCTTTCTTTATTATTTGTATTATTTCTTTCAACTGCTTGTTTCCTTTCATCATTTAAGTTACCTAATCTCTTATTTAGGTCTCTTATATCCATTCTTATGGCAGTTTTCTTTCCAGGTTCAGCTTTCTTTAATTTTTCTTTTAACGAATTAACTTTATCCTCAAGACCTATAATTTGTTTATCAATTATCGCTAAATTTTTATTGTTGTTTTCTTGTTGAGCTTTTAATATTATAATTTTTTTATCAACTTCAATTTTTTTATCTTTTATTTTTTTATTTTTTAAAATCTCCTTTTTAAATTTATTTTCAATTTGTTCTCTTGATCTTTTTGCAATGTCTCTTGTCCCTCCAGGGGAATATGGAGGTGTCCATCCACTCCCTGTGACAAAGCTCAATAATATTAAAGAAATATTAGCTAAAACGTGAAAAGTTTTACCTTTTGTTTTAATGAATAACTTTTCACCTCCCATATCAAAGGTTTTAGTGTTTTTGTTTTCTAAACTTGCTTTAGTTCCTTTATTATCTTGTGTAGGTTTATTTTGAACACGTTTATTTTGACGGGAATTCAACAAGTTTCCTTTTTTAATATCAACTGGAGCTTTTACTTTTTCATTTCCTTCATTCTTTTTTGTATCTTTCCCATCATTTCCTTCTCCTTCTTTACCTTCACCTTTTGTTTCTTTATCCTTTGAAGCCTCTTTAAGCGCACCTTCAATTGCCTTAGCAATTGTACCACCAATCATGAAACCTCCTGCTTGTGTAAACATTGACTTTCTTAAGTTTCTATTCATTCTGAAACCACGAGAGGGAGTTAAATCCACAAAACCGAAAGGATTTCCTCCTGATGCATACATGGCGGCACCTAAAAATCCAAAAAGTATAAGTAATGGCATACATGTAGTTAACGATATACCTTCAGGTAAATTTGTAACATAACTTATTTGTTCATATTCACCTGCACCTGAAAGTGTTCCAATTGCACTCTTGTACGCTCCACTTCCATCAAATGTTACCTTAACATCATAATTTTTAACGTCTTCTAAATAAAATGTTCTTTTTGCCCAACCGCCACTATTAGTCATAACTTCTCTAATGGTTTCTTCACTTTCACCGGTGTTTTTTGTCACATTCAATATAATGTTTAACTTCTGTCCTGGGATGGGGTTTGTATCCCCACTATCCATATTTATATAACTTAATTTAGCACTTATTTCTAACCTTTGAATTTCAGATTCATATTCGTCAAAAACAGATATTTTAGTGTTTATTTTGTCAAGTACACAGGTGCCTGCACTTACTAATAGCAATGAAATAAGAAGTAGTGAAATTACCTTTATGTGAACATTTGACATAATAAACATTTTACTATCAACATTTATATTATTTTCTCGTAAATTCTATATTATGAATGAAGAAGGGGGGAAGTTAATTGCATTCCTTGTTATTGGTATTGTTCTATTGATTTTTGTAGCTTTTCTCCCCTCTCTTTTAGATTCTAAAGAGAAACCTGTTCTAAAAGATTGTGGTGAAATATATTCTCTTTGTTTAGAAAGTTGTTCTTCAGACATTTCTGGGATTTTAAGTTGTGAGGCACAATGTAAAATCAATTATGATGCTTGTAGTGGCGTTGAAAATGAAAAAGTTTCTGAGGTTCCTGATGGTGGTCTTCCTACTGTATTAAAGTGTGACCCCTGTACTCAAAATAATTTTGTAAACACTGAATACCCTGAATGTAAATGTGTTTGTTCTATTGAAAGCTGTGGTGAAGATGAAGAGTTGGTTACAACTCATGGTGGATGTTCATGTGAAAAAATAAAAGTAGTTGAAACAAAAGCTATATCCACCTTAAGTGATTTACTTTACGATTTGGCCATACCCTTCGCTTTACTTATTTCCTATTTAATCGTTGCTCTTGCTTTTATGGCATCTAAAGTTTTTAGTTCAAGGGAAGCTGAAACTTGGGCAAAAATTGAATTAAGGGAAGTGTTAATCTCTACAGTTTACGCGTTATTAATTCTATCATTTTTTCCATTTTTCAATGTTTTAATTGATGAATTTTCAAAAACATATAATGGAGTTCCTCATGAAAAAATGTTTGAACAACTTTTAGACACTTCGTTTAAACCAATACAATCAACAATACAATACTTATTCACTTTTTCAACATTGAATTGGATAGGTTGGACACCAAGTGCAGTAGGTGGATTAGCTCCTGTGCTTCCTCTCAATTTTACTCCTTCTCAAGTACATATAAGTTCAAGTTACATTTACGATGGTAAATCCTTCTTAAATTTCTTTAGTCTTTTCGCTCACACTTTTATACCTATAGTTTTTTCAGCAATGGTCTCAATTATGGGACAAATTGTCATATTAAATTTCTTTGAAAAAACATTATTTATATTCGTTGGTCTTGCTTTAGCTTTACGTTCATTTACATTTACTCGGAAGATGGGAGGAACTTTACTTGCTGTTATTTTAGGAGTTTTCTTCCTCTTTAAACTTTTACTTGTGATTGAATCTTCGGTTTATTTGAACATGGGTTTAGATCAATCACTTACTTTAGAAGGTGGTGCTGCTCTTGACTTTTTAGACACAATTTCAGAAGGTGTTCCACTTTTAATGGACGGTTTACTTGGATTACTTGATGTTTCAAATTTCCCTATGTATTTCTATAGTTTTGTAAAAGA
>CAYOAB010000017.1:5543-12573 GCA_964401875.1 Microcaldota archaeon | reverse complement strand
CAATTATTAGTTGGCCAAGGTAAAATTGAATTGATCTTGAAAGAATATTCTGGGGTAATTGAATTAGATAAAATAACAGATGATTCTACAACTTTTATTAATGAAGGTGTAAAAAATGGTGATGTTTTATATTTTAATAAGGAAGAAACAAAAGTATCAATAGTTCTTTCTGATAAAAGTAAAACTTATGAATATGCAAAAAAATTATTAGAAAACGATTCAAATGTTAGTATCGTTCTTAAAGCAAGAGTTTACAATACTAAGAAATTTGATTTTTATACAGATGATGGACAAACCATTTCTTCAAATGTCCCTGAAAGTGAAATTTATGTTTATTATCCCTACAACATAGGTGAAGTTTTAGAGTATACTGCACTAGTTCAAATATTAGATGGTACTATTGTAGGTGCGCAATTATACCCTATTCCTAAGGAGGAACAAGTTATTACTCAAGAAGTTAATATGTTATTTAATGTTAACGAAATTCAAAATGAGTATAACGTTATGTTATTTTTCAATTGGCATGACAGGGAAGTTGCAAGAACACTTTCTTCTAATTTGAATGATTCTTTACATCTCTCGAATGGTGTTGATGAGGTTCAAACAATTTATACAAGTGATATTACCATATATATGAGTAGAGCATTATATTCAGAGGAAGCTGATGCATTAAAGGAAAGATTTTCTGATATAAAAACAATTAATATGGAAAAAATAGTTTTCTATGATAATTCCACTGAAACTGAAGATGAAATTTCAAATTATTTATATAATTTAACTAACGGTACAGTTACCCTTAGATTTCCCTCTCCTTTATTACAATTATCTTTCAAATATAATGGTACTTTTAATGAGATTGAACCATTGTTAGGTGATTTAGAGGAATTGTCAATTAAGAAATTGTATTTACAAAAAGCTGTTATTTCAACAGATTCAATTTCACTTAAAATTGGAAATTCCACTTATACTATGAATGAGCAGAAAGTGTTAGGTTTAATTCCTGTTAATCATAAGAATAATGATATTATTACCCTTTTAGTTTCTGCGACAATTAAAGGAACTGAAATTGTAGGGATTGAACAAGTCTTAGATTTAGGTTTTGAATAAATCACTGGAAATTTACTTTGATTTACTTTTTATTTTTACTTTTCTATATACTCGTGTGGCAAAAGGTTCAAAACATAAAGGTACTAAGTTTGAAAGGGAACTTTCAAAAATGCTTATTGAGAAAGGTTACCTTGTAGTTCGCGCTGCAGGTTCAGGTATTTTACAAACGGCACCGGACTTATTGGCATTTAAGAGTTATGAACATATTGCCTTTGAATGTAAAGCGTGGGATTCTGAGAGGTTATCTTTAAGACCTGAGCAATTCAATTTACTTAAAAGTTGGGTTGAGTTGGCCGGTTTAACTGTTTATGTTGCTTGGCGTGTCCCCAGGGATGGATGGTTTTTTATAAAACTTCATGAGTTAAATGAAAATCGTGCAATATCTTTAAGTCATGCACGTTTAATTAATAGAAGGTTTGAGGAAATATTATGAGAGCAGTTAAAGTAACTCCGCATGATGCAGAGAAAACAAGAAAAAAATTATCGGATATGAATGTGTTCAATTCTAATTATTATGTTAAAAGAGATGATAAATTTGTTTACTTTCCAATTGTTCCGGAATTTAATTCAGAAGAATTTGAAATTATAGAAATTGAAATGGAAGAGAGAAATAATAGAAAGAAATTAAGAGATTATTTGTACCTTGAAAAGTTACGTTCGTTTGATGTTATTGGGGACATAGCGATTGTTGAAATACCTGAAGAATATTCTAATTTAGAAAAAGAAATAGGCGATGCTCTATTAAACGCACATAAAAATATTAACACAGTCCTTAAGAAAAATAGTTCTGTGCATGGTGAGTATAGAGTTAGAGATACGGAATACATTTGTGGTGAAAATAAAACTGAAACTTTACATAAAGAGAAGGGAGTTAAGTTGAAAGTGGACGTTTCAAAAGTTTACTTTTCTCCAAGATTATCACATGAAAGGGAAAGGATTCTTGAACAGGTAAAAGATGGTGAAACTGTTTTAGGTTTATTTTCAGGTGTGGGCCCATTTCCTTTAGTTATAGCTAAACATAAAAATGTTAAAGCATATTCAATTGAACTAAATCCTTTAGGGCACAAGTATGCTGTTGAAAATATTAAACTAAATAAACTGGAAGATAAAGTTATTGCCATTGAAGGAGATGTAAGGGAGATACTTAAGAGAAAAGAATTTCAAGGAATAGCAGATAGAGTTACAATGCCTTTACCAAAAGATGCAATTACTTTTTTGGATTGTGTTGCACCTGCATGTAAGAAGAATGCCATAATTCACTTTTATGCATTCAGTAAACTTGAGGAATTACCTTCTCTTAAAAATCAAATCCTTAAACTAATCAATAGGCCTGCGGAAATTATATTAACACGAAAAGTAAGAAAATTTTCTCCAGAAGTAGACCAATATTCTTTTGATATTGAAATCACGAACTAGTAATTTTAATTCTTTCAGTTTCTTCCATTATAATTCTGTAATAGGCATTTGTTAATGTTTTTATTTCTTCAAAACTAGCAAGCTTTTCATCAATCTTTTTATTTGAACTATACACCTTCTCAACTTCATCAACAGCATAATAATACTTTTCATTTATTTCATTTAAAATATCCGCTAATCTTTTTTTAATCAGGTAACTATCTTTTTCATTGTTATATATCTTCTCAATTTTTTCAACATTTTCTTTTCTACTGATTTCAAGTTCTTTTAAGGTCATATTCTTAGCATGACTTTCTATTATATATCCCCTTATTACATTAACACCTTTACCTATTGAATTACTTAACTTTGATAATCCTTCACTTTCCTTTAACAGTTCCTCTGTTTTAATGGTGGGAAGGTTCTTTTTCTTTTGCGGCATTAAAAAGAGATTCACAATCACTTTTTTTAAATCTAACGTTTTATAATTCATTATGGTCCAACAATTAGCTGACATTGAATATTTTCATCTGTGTAAAGAGTTAAATCACACGTTAGTTAATTCAAGGATTAATAAAATATACCAAATAGGTGAGAATCTATTCAAATTTAATTTTAATACCAGTTCAGAAGTTGGTGGGGGGAAAGTTTCATTGCTGGTTTCTTTACCAGGTTATTTAACTTTAAGTAAAAGGATTTTAACAACTCCAGAAAAACCTTCTTCTTTTGTTATGAATTTAAGGAAGTATTTAGATAATGCACGTTTAATTTCAATTGAACAACCTTCCCTTGAAAGGATATTGATTTTCAATATGTACGCACAAGGTAGTGAAATGAAATTGATTTTTGAAATGTTTTCTAAAGGGAATATTCTCTTAATTGATTCAAACAATAAAATTGTTTTTACATATAGGAAAGAAATTTGGAAAGATAGGGAAGTTAAAAGAGGATTAGATTATGTTTTTCCACCTTCAAAAAAATCTTGTTTTAATATTTCAAAAGAAGATTTTAATTTAAACGGTAAAAATACAATAATGGCAGGTATTCTTTCTAAAATTTCTCTCGCTCCAAAATATCTTGAATATATCATATTATCTACGGGTGAAAATCCAAAAACAGAATCTTTCTCTGAGGATTCAATACATAAAATAATATCTAAGGTTAATGAGTTTAAAGAAATTAATCTTTTTTATACCTATGGTGAAACAGAAAAGGAATTGAGTTTAATTAAATTAAATAAAGAAAATGAAAAACAATTTGATAAAATTACAGAAGCTATTGATTATGTTTATGAACCTTCATTTCAAGAAAATAAAGTAAAAAGTAAAATAAAAGACAAGTCCATTAAGTTGGAAGAACATTTATCTAAACAATTAGATGAACATAAGATTGAACATGATAATACAATTAAGAAAGCAGAATTTATTTATGAAAATTATAATAAAGTTGAATATGTATTGAATTATGTTAACTCACTTATTGAAAAAGGAATGAGTGAAAAGGAAATAAATAATATTCTTGAAAAGAATAAAATGAATGTAGATTTAAAAGAAAAGAAAGTTAAAATAAAAGTGGTTATATGAAAAGATATTTAGTTACTGCAGCATTACCCTATGCAAATGGTCCGTTACATTTGGGACATTTGAGGAGTACATATTATCCAAGTGATATTTATTCAAAATTTTTAAGGATGTTAGGTGAAGATGTTTTATATATTTCTGCAACTGATGAGCATGGAACTCCCATAATAGTTAATTCTGAAAAGAATAACAAGACACCTAAAGAGTTTGTTGATTATTATCATGATTATGATAAAAAAATGTTTGAAAGGATTAATGTTGAATTTGATGCTTTTCATAGAAGTTCAAGTAAAGAAAACATTGAACTTTCCCAGCGTTTCTTTAATCTTATGAAACAAAATGGTTATATTTACACTAAAGAAATTGAACAGTTATTTTGTGAAAAATGTCAAAGACCATTACCTGATAGGTTAGTTAAAGGTTCATGCCCTTACTGTGGTGAAAAGGATCAGTACGGTGATGCTTGTGAAGTTTGTGGTCGTGTAATTAAAGTTGATCAGTTGATTAATCCATACTGCTCCACATGTAAAAGCACACCAGTTAAGAAACCTTCAATTCACTATTTCTTTAGATTGAATGATTTTTCTGAACCTTTAAAAAAATGGTTAATTGAAAATAAAAATTTACAAGATGATGTTAAAAATTATGTTTTATCTTGGATTGAATCTGGGTTAAATGAATGGGACATTACAAGAGATTTAGATTGGGGTGTTCCCGTGCCTGGTGAGAAAAATTTAGTTTTCTATGTGTGGTTTGACGCTCCTATAACTTATATAAGTTCAACGATTTTCAAAACAAAGGAATGGGAAAATTATTGGAAATCGGAGGATTCACAGATTGTTCATTTCATTGGTAAAGATATAAGTTATCACCATTACCTTTTTTGGCCGGCAATGTTAATGTCTGTCAATGATGGATATAGTTTACCTCATTCCATACCCGTTAGAGGTTATTTGAATTTGGAAGGTAAAAAATTCTCAAAGAGTAAAGGGTGGTACGTTTCAATTGAAGAGTTCCTTGAACATTTTCCTTCTGATTATTTAAGGTATTACATTACTATTTTAACACCGCATTCTTCTACGGATGCAGACTTTTACTGGAAAGATTTTATGTTAAAAATTAACAATGAACTTGTTGCAAACTTAGGTAATTTCATTTACAGGACATTATCCATGTCAAAGAAACATTTCCCTGAACAGATTCCACAAAGTGCAGTTGATGAAGTTATGCTTAAGAAAATAAGTGAGACTTCCACAAAAGTTGAATTTTTAGTTAGAGGATATAAAGTTAAGGAAGCTTTAGATTCAATATTGGCACTTTCTTCTGAATTTAATGCTTATTTAAGTGCAAATGAACCTTGGAAAAAGGAAGGTGAAGAGAAAACTAAAATTCTTTTAACTTCACTTTATGGTGTTCATGCATTTTCTGTTTTAATGGGTCCTTATTTGCCTAATATTACTTTTGAGTTAAGGAAAAGTTTAGGCATTGAACAAAAACCTATGTTTACTGAGCTCGGCAAATCATTTTTGGAAAATAAAATAATTAAATTAGGTGAAATCAAACCACTTTTTTCAAAAATTGATCCAGAAATCATTGAAATGTTAGAAAATAAATTAAAAGGAGTGTAGATAGATTTAAATAGATTTTTTACAAAGATTTATTATTGGTGATATATATGCCTAAATACGTTCTCGCAAAGCAGTTAGCAGGAAAAACAATAATCACAAGCGACGGAGAGGAGCTTGGTAAGCTTGTCGATCTCATGGTGAGTGAAAATACAGGAAAGCTTGAAACTATCGTAATTGAAATTAATTATGATTGTCCACTTGCATCTAAGATTCCTAAAAATGAATCTTCTTACGGTGTAATTAATTATGATTCTGTTATGGCAGTATCTGATTATGTTATTGTGGATAAACGTAATGTTCTAGTTTAAATAAAACTGGTTATATGATAGTTGGCGGTGTGGATGAAGCGGGTCGTGGCTGTGTGCTTGGCCCTCTTTGTATTGCGCTCGTTTGCGGTGAAGAAAAGGAGTTTAAATCCTTGGGATTGAAGGATTCTAAACTTTTAACCCGTGAAAAAAGAGAGCAATTATATCCTCTCATTTTGGAAAAGTTTGATTGTTCCTATGTTAAGATTAGTGCTAACGAGTTGAATGAATTAATGGTTAAATACTCATTAAACGAAATTGAAGCTATGAAGTCAGGTTATCTTTTAGATGAACTTAAAATTAAACCTAAAAAAGTAATTTTTGATTCACCTGATAATATTGCATTAAACTATACTAAAAGAATTAACAAGCATACAACTAAAAAAATGGATTTAATTTCTGAGCATAAAGCAGATGCTAAGTATCCAGTTGTAAGTGCTGCATCAATTGTGGCCAAAGTTATAAGGGATTGGGAAATTGATAAAATTAAAGAGCAAACTGGTTATTCTTTCTCTTCAGGGTATCCTTCCGATGAGGCCACTATAACTGCAGTGAGGGAAATGTTAAGAACAGGCCACGGGAAAGAGTTTGTAAGAATGAGATGGAGTACCGTTGAAAGGATTTTGGCCTCTGAGAATACTTTAATGAATTACTTTTAGTTTTAGAAAACTTTATATAAAATTAAATAGAATATCTATTTATGGTATCAAAAGGTATTTTCGAAGAAAGGGATTTTAAAGCTCCTGTTATTGTTGCACGTGCACGTAAAGAACATCCTGCACGTAAAGAACATCCAATTCCTATAAATCAAAATATTAGCAAAGAAGTTCAAAAAGATTTGAAACCTTATACTAATTATCCTGATGAGATTACGAGTATTAAAATGAAAATGCAAAAAGGAGAATTGAAAGGAGTTTTCTATAATGAAAAAAATAAAATGTATGAATATAAAGGAAAAACTCTTGAAGAAAAAGAAAAAAATCAAATGTTAGCTTTGAAAGATATGGATAGAATA
>CAYOAB010000017.1:0-5443 GCA_964401875.1 Microcaldota archaeon | reverse complement strand
TCTTGAAGAAAAAGAAAAAAATCAAATGTTAGCTTTGAAAGATATGGATAGAATAGCTGAAATTTCCGTTGCAATTAGGCAAAAGTATTTGCCTGAGAGAAGTGAATTTCAATTAGCTGCACAAGAAGAAAAAATACTTCCAGATTTAAAAGGAGTAGTTAAAAAAACCTCCCAAGATTTTGAAAGAGAAAGAGAGGAAAGAAAAAATTTAAGGTCTTATTTGAAAAGAGAGATGAGTGAAGAAATTATAAGTGATTTATTTAATTCTAAACCTCCATTTGAAACAAATGAAATAAAAGAAATTTCTGAAGTTATTGGAAAAGGAAAGATGGATGGTATTGAAAAGAAATTTGATGAATCTATTGGTCGTGAAGTTTTTGCTTATAAGGGAAAAGATAAACAAGAGAAAGATAAAAATAGAGGAGTTGCATTAACAAGGATGGCTCAAATGGTTGTAATGAGTGAAGATGAAACAAAAAAAATGAGAGCTAAATATGGATTAAAATAATTTTCCATATCGAAATGTTTAAATATAATTTAATTTCTAATTCTTTTTATGAATTTTAAAAATAAGGAAAAACCAATTATTAATAGAATCAAAAAATCCTTTTTGGTTTTTACTTTATTAACAGCTTCATTGATGCCCTTAAAAGCAGAAAGTAATGGAGATAATTTTAAAGTACATTTTCCCTCTCCATCTAAGGTTAAAGTAGAAAAGTTGAATATTGATAAATCTGAAGAGGAAATAACAAGGTATTATGCTCACAAAGGAGTTTACATTGTTAATAAAGATGGAATTTTGTTTAAAAATTTTGATTTTAAAGTATTTGGTTTCAAACATAATTTTGAAATTAATTCTAAGATTATTGATACTTATTTTTTAAATGTAAAAAAAGATCACTTTAACGATTATGCTGCGATTTTTGTTTTATTCAAAAATTGTAAATTGGAGTATTATGTTTTCAAAAATAATTCAAAGGATGTTGTTATTAATAGATTAAAATTACCTAAATTTGAAGTTTCAGAAGATACAAAAATTGAAATAACTAATGTAGATTTAAAAAAGGGAAGATATAACATTAAAATTTCAAGTCCACAATTTGAAGACAAAAATTATTCAGCGGAAATTATATTGGAGGCAGGTGAAGATGAATAAACAATTAGAAAAAAATAAAAAAAGTAATTTTAAACAAAAGTTTCTAACCTTAGCTTTACTTTCTTCCATGACTTTACTTCCATTAAAGCTTGGTGCGGATTATATTCATAAAAGTTCTAATGAAGTATATATTTATAGTAAAACTCGTAACATTTTAATTTCACAGGAACCTGCTTGGATGAAAACTTTACAAAATGTTTGCGATGTTCAATTTGCAGATTATTTAAATAAGAATAATGATATAGTTCCTGTTCTTTTTGTGGCATATAAAGATGGAAGGGTAGGATTTTTTGTTTTACCTGTAAAAGGAGAGAATGAATATTTGTATTATGAATATGAAGAAAAATTCATTCCTCGCAAAGATGAAGTGTGTTATATCTTTGAAGGTGTAGATGAGAAAGAAGATAAGAAGTTCTTATATTTCCGTATCGTTGAAGAAGATGGTGAAACAAAAAATTATGGAATTCCTTACGGAATGTTTTAAATATACAATAGCTCTTTTTTAAAAAAGAAAAGTTTTTATACTTTGAATGTAATAATTTGTATATGGTATTCTTATTTAATGTAACAGCAACCAAAACTAGGAAAGAAGAAATGCAAGAATTTAGTGTTGCAAATTTAGGTTTTAAAAATGGTCAAGTTTTTAATCCAGCTCAATTTGCAAAAGCTGTTGAGAAATCATTTCCTCAAGACATGTATAAACGTGATGAAAAAATAGAAAAATTTATAGAAAATTTTAAGACATTTAGTTTACATGTTGATAGTCAAGGAAAAGTAACTGATGCTAAAAAACTTCAAAAAGAATTTGAAAACAAAGTTAATGCAGATTTAGAGAAATATAAGAAAATGCAAGAAAAAGTTAGTAGTCTTGGTGTGGTAAGGTATTTGAATCAAGAAAAAAAATCTGTCAAAAAATAATTTTTGATATTTTCAGTAATATTAATATAATTTTATTTATCAATTTTTTATAATGAATTCTTTTAAGAAGAAAATTCAAAAAATTGCTATTATTGCTAGTTCATTATTATTTATAAATCAAAATTTGTTGTGTGAAGAAATATTAAAAACTCATAAACCTAAGGATACAAATTCTTCTATTACAGAATATTCTTTTGATGATAAAAAAATGTTTGTTCTTGAAAAACACATTCAGATTGTACATAATTGTGAAACATACCTTGATTTGAAAATATGTGATAACTATGATATTGAATTGAAGGAAAGTGAAAAAATAATTAGTCATAAAGTTTTTGAAGTTGAAATAAAAAAACAAAAATATTTAGGAATTCTTGTTTTATTTAAAGATAGTGATTTTGGATTTTATATATTTGATAAAAAACTTAAAAAAACCTCATTTTTTGTACTTGAAAAATTTGATAAAATTGAAAATGAAAAGGTGAGTTTAGATATTACTTATAAGGAAGATTTTCTTAATATAAAATTAGAAATGAGTGGAATTAAGAATTATAAAGTGGATTTGAAAAATTTCAAATCAAAACGTTTAAATATTGAATGAGTTCTAATTTCAATATATGAAGTTCAAGTATAAAGAGGCCAAAAAGAAAATATTAACCTCTTTTTTAACAGTTTCACTTTTACTTTCCTCGCCTATTGGCCTTACGGCCAATGAATCTGAAGTTAATGATAAAGATAAAAAAATTAAAACTAATGAAGTTCAAATTGATGACAATTTCAAAATTGAATTTCCCAGTTCTCATAAAAAATTACAAAAAATTAATTTAACTTTCAATGAATATGAAGGTTTTATTGCAAGATATTATGCTCATAATTTTTCTTATGTTATATGCAACGATTTCATTTTGTACGGTAAATTGAATGAAGAATCACGTTACATTTTAGATTTTAAAGAGGAACCAAAAGTTATAGCTCATGATTTTTTGAATTTTGAACGTGAAAATAAAAAATATGCACTCATATTTGTCCTATTAGAAAACTCTAAAATTCAATATTATTTATTTGACGGAAATATTAACAATGTAACTGTCGGAAAGTTAAGAAATGATTTTTTTAAAGTTTCAAAAGATGTTAAAATTGAAGTTGATTTTGATGTAACTACAAAGGAATATGTTTTGAAAATATCTGCACCTGGATTTGTTTTATCTAAACATGTTTATGGAGAAGTATTTTTTGAATGAGGTTAAAATATGAAAAAGCAAATTGAAAAACCAAAAAATAAATTCAAAAAGAAAATGTTTAGTTACTTGTTAGCAGCATCAATCACATTACTTCCATTAAGGATTAAACCAGAGGAACCTTACGTACCTAAAAATTTATACTTTTATAATCAATTTACAAGTAATTTAGTTTGTAGTGATCCTTTATGGGCACATAAAATTGAAAATGTTTGTGCTGTTGAATTTTCTAAGTATACAACTAAAAAAAATTTAACCATACCTATAATGTTCGTTGCGTATAAGGATGGTAGGGCCGGAGTTTATTTCCTTCCCATAAGAAGTGAAAAGAAAATGTTCTATTACGAATTTGAAAATAAATTTAAAGTAACGGAAAATAAATCTTGTTTAATATTTGAAGGAACTGATGAAAAAGATTCTTTAAAATTTGTGTACTTCCGCGTAGTTCAGGATGATGGTGAAACTGTAAATTACGGAATCCCCCAAGGTATGTTTTAATTGAATTCTTCTCCTATCCTTTTTATAAATAAATTTAAATGTTCAATTTCAACTCTTGCTCCAGCGGCGATGTTATGCCCACCACCTTTACCTATTCCTTCACAGGCCTTTTCAAGTGATTTACTTAAATCAATACCATTTCTAACAAGTTCCATTGTGGCACGACCACTTACTTTTATGTCTCCGTTATCTTTATCAATTGAAAGAGCAATTATAGGTTTAGTGGGTGGTATTGTACTGTAAAGCATACCTGCAACAACACCAACTAATGTATCTTCAATTATACCGCGCGCGTCAAGTAAATAAAAAGTTCCTAAATCAACAACTTTCTTTTGTGCGTACTCTATACCCTCCTTAAGCATTCTCTGATGCAGTTCAAGCAAACTCTTAGCTTGTTCATATGCACCGGGAACTTTCATCATGGTATCTAAACCTATGTTAACTTGTCCGTGTCTACCGCAAGCGTTCAATAAAGTTGAAAATTCCTTTGAATCTCTCATTTCAGTATCTTCAGGGTAATCAAGCAATTCGTAAACTTCACTTATAATGTTTTTAGCATCAATTTTTCTATTCTTATCATAAAGGTAACTTACAAGTGCACTTCTCAATTTCTCTTTTTCATCATCACTTAAATCTTTATAACTTCTCCACTTCTCACCAATTTTTAATTCAATCCCTAACTTATTATAGAAATCAACAACGTTTGCATTGTTACCCGTTAAGTTGGGAAAGTAAGGGGATGTTGAATATTCAATGAATGGAACGAGCGGCCTGCTTGCCCTACCGAAAAAACTTATATCTTTATAACATTTAACAATTCCTTCTTCAATTCCTTCATCTAACATTTTTCTATTCATTCCAACTAATGGAAATTGCATATCACCCACTGAACCTACAACTCCCATTGATGCAAATTCTTTAAACCCGAAAGCAAAATAGGAAGTAGAAGCACCACTCATCTCAGTTGTTCCATTGTAACCGAAGAGGTGTGGGTTAAGTTGTAAAATTGAAGATTCTTTTGTTTGGTGGTGGTCTAATATTATAATATTTTTATCTAACTTTTCAAGTTCTTCTACTGCGCCCCCTCCTAAATCTACTATAATGATATTTTTTTCTTTTCTTTTTTTAATCTCTTCAACTTCATTCTCTGCTATCTTTTTGAAACTTTCGCGAGTATAATCTTTACCCATTTTAATAAGCCCTGAACAAGTAATTGCCCCTGCACTTAAACCATCTGCATCGTAGTGATGTATAACTAAAAAATTATCTTTTTTTTCTATTTCTTCACGTATTTCTTCACATTTCTCAAAAAATCCCATATCTTATTATTAGACTTATTAAATTTATAATATCTAATTTTATTATGAGTTTTAAATTCAATTTAAGTCACACTTATTTCATATTATCATTTGGATTATTTTTTATGATGATATTACCTCCTATTTTGGCACATTTAGAACAAGGTTTCATATCAGAATTTTTATACAACTTAAATGAACCATTATGCCACCAATATATTGGACGTTCATATTGTGTTTTCAATAACTGGATGGTAGGAGATTGTGAACCTCCCGAAGGTGTAAATGCGGTAGTGGAAACAAAATATAATTATTATTTATCAAATAGGTATGCCCTC
>CAYOAB010000016.1:0-13433 GCA_964401875.1 Microcaldota archaeon | reverse complement strand
GGAAGAAAAAGAAATTCCATTAAAAGTTAGAGTGTATTCATTGTCAAGTGATAAGATTAACCATGAGAAGGATATTACATTAATAACAAAAAGTAATCCATATTATGATATTTTGAGTACAAAGAACGGTCTTCTATTATATCCACCGTTTGAATATCTTATATACGGATTTTTCTACTTTATAGCTTCTTTATTATAATTTAAATTCTATTTTTTAATTTTCATAATCTTTTTAAAGAATATTAATCTTAATTATATTCGCATCTATGATGAAGATGACAACCTCTGAGAGTAATCTTTGATGACAAACGACAGCGACTGAGATGCATAGCCCTTTCTTTCCGTTGCGAACTTTGTTCGCAAATCGTAAAGAAAGTCCTAGGGGAAAGAAAAGTTTAATTATTTTTAAATTACACGGAAAAAAAGTAATTTTAGATGTATTAGAGAAAGAAAAGGATTATTTACCTTCTAATTCCAATTTTAATTCATCTAAAAATGATACTAAAAATTTAGTTCTTCTTATGGAAATTTCCTTGGCCGTTTTAGTGTGCATCTTATCTGTAGCTTTAAATAAAATGGAATAAAAAACATCAATTCCATATTCAAAAGGGGAAGGTTCACGAGTTTTACAAAATGGATCTTTTGGATCATAAAAAATTCTTTTCATTTGGCTGGAAGATGCAAAAGTTCTCATTATAGAAATTGCACCCGTTGCTTCCAAGCCGTCAGCATCTTGTAAAATTTTTGATTCTAACATTTCGGGCATAATACCTTTACTGAATGAACATTGTAGAATACAAATTTTTACTTTTTCAATTTTCTCTTCAGGAAATTCTTTCAAAGATTTAAGTATCAATCCTGCTTGTTCAGCACTTTCCTCTTGAGATTTATAACGATCTTTATGATTCTTAGGATATACAATTAAATCATGAAATAAAGCAGCAGGTATAATTACCTCTAAATCCCCACCTTCAATTTTAGAAATATTTTCTGCATTAGATAAAACTCTTAATGTATGTTCTAAATCATGAGAAATATCATCATTTGAAATTCTTTCTTTTGCAATTTCAATTAACTTTTCTTTTATAGCAGAATTCATAACATAAAATAGGAATTATAATTTAATAATTAAAATTATAGCCAGCGAGCTCAAGTATACGGGGGTTAGGGTAGATATATAAAAATCGGTCATGGGGTCATTGCATCCATTTTCGGTCCACGGGACCGAAAATACCGGGGGGTTAAGGGGGACGGATGTGCCCCTTAATGGATTCGCCAGGGTCGAAATCCTTTTCAAGTGAAAGGTTAATCCACATGTAAACTACTCCCTGTTAGCTCACGGCACGGCCCGTTTTGATTATGGCTGCTCCTTCCGGTCTGACCAGGTTCACAAAAAAAACCGTCACATAAGGCAGGGGATCGACATTACACATATGGCCTTACACCATAAAAAGAACACCTTCCCTGGTTTTTCGGTTCTACCATAAAGAGGATTTGTAGTAACAGGAGACCTCTAACCCCCCAACCTATCCGTATATAATTTATTTTGTAAGTATTTAAACCTTGCGTGAGATATTTTTCTATGTCGCGTCAGTTATATATTGCATTTTTTTTATTATCAATAATCTTTTTGAGTGGATGTATTGAAGAAACACAACCATTACCTCTTAAGAAAGCAGTTTTAGAATCTAAAGGATTTCAAGATTTAGATAGGGATGGTATACCAGATATATGGAGTTATAAATTCTTACCCCAAAGTGAAAATAAAGTTTTAATGCAAAGGGAAATTCAAATAAGAGGAATAGAAAAAAATTATGATTATGTATATGAAGGAATTTACACAAGGAATGAAATTGATGCTGAAAATATATACAATAGGTTAACTACTGTCGCGACAATGACACCTAATTGTAATTATGATTTAACAGTTATTTTACCTTGTGATTCACAACAAATCTGTTATGAAACTTGTAAAGGTAATCCACGTTGTTTAAATGGTATGAGTAGGTTTCCTGAACTATTTAACAGTTCAATGTATGATTATTCAGTTAAATTAAATTCAATTAAAAAACAGGCTGCAGACATGCGCATAACTGTAGCTTCAAAAAAGACATTAAATCAAGCAGAATATGAAAACCTTATAATTGAAAGAAATGACCTTGTTAATTTAATTAACTCAATGTTACAGAACGGATTAATAGAACAAAGACAATGTGCTTCAGACGATTTCATGAACCTTAAAATTGATTTAATGGAAATTGAAAACATATTTGAAATTGACCAAGAACAAGTTGAAGCACAATACTTTAATGCATATGATACTTATGAAGTTACTGTAAAAATAGTTTACGATTTTGATGAAAATGGTGTAATACAAATTGATGAAATTATACCTGAATCATTAACACAAAGTAAAACAGATATAAATTTTGTTACAATACCTAACTTCGTTTCACAATCATTACCTTTAATTTCAAGATATACTTTAGATTTTAAAAAAATATCAGAACCAAGAAATGAATTTGGATATATAGTAACAAGTGAAAGTAAAAATTGGAATAGTGTAGTTAATGATTTCTCTTACCCTTCGGGAACAATCAAAATATTAACATTGGAAAATTTACCTTACTATCATCAAATAACAACAAATTTCTATGTACTATTCATAAATTATAGAATGATAACTCCTTTTGGTATAGCAGTGGGATTAACAGTATTCACATATTTACTATTATTTTACTTTGCATTTATCTTCTTGAGATTAATATTTGAAGGTTTACTAAACATAACAAGACATAAACCGTTCGGTGACGCCGTATACCAAGTGGCAGGGTATGGTGGTAAAAACCGTAAAGAAAATTTAGTTATGTCTGTTATACTTTTAGGTGCAGGTATTTATTTACTCAACAATGCAATGGTAATTTTAACGGAAGATATACTTTTGAGCATGACCACAGATTTATACTTACTTGTGGGAACACTTGTATTTTCAGTGGGCATGGCAATAACTTATTTCCTTGTAGCAGATGTATTGAAAGGTATATTTTTGGGTGAAAGATACTTCAGAACTTCAGTTTCAGAAGGATTACAAAAAGTATTATCAGAAAAGGAAATGCACAAGAAAATTGAAGAGATGCGCAAAGAAATTACAGAACTTAAAGAGAGAGTTATTTCACAAGGTATTGAAACAAATACCACGTTTGCAGATGATTTCTTAATGGAATTGAGTAAGCTTGAAGTGTTACTTGCGAGAGGTGAAACAGATAACGCTGCAATTAAAATGGATGAAAAAATCAGGCCAGTTTACACTAAACTCCATGAAAAGTATTCAGTTGTTGTAGACCAAGAAAAATTATTATTAAAAATTTATGGCAATGTTGAAAGTGAGATTAAAAAACTTGAATCGTTACAAAGAAAAGCTAAAAATTACGGAGTGGTGGCTGTTACCAAAAATTGGAGAAATGAAATTGTTGGTTATAAAGAAATGATGAAGAAGGACGGTTTCATAAAAACTAAAAACCACTTAGAAGAAATTGAAGAGAAAGTTAAAATTAAAATAACAGAAATTACAGATCAAGTTTCAAAGTATGAATATGATGTTAAACAAACTGGTGAATTTGAACAGGTAATGGGAACATTAAAAGAAGAAATTGAAAATGAAATTGAAACGTATGAGAACTTAGTTAGAAAAGCTATCAAGTACGGAGTTGAAATTGAAACCATGAACTGGCGTGCTAAAGTAATGGAAATAAGTAAAGCTAAAGGAAATACAGAATTCAAAAACTATAAAGAAGAAATCAACAAATTGGAAATTGAAATTAAAAATGAATGTAATGTAATAGAAAATAAAATATCTAAATTGGAAGCATTACAACTCATTAAATTTACATGCCCTTCATGTAATAGAATAACAACAATGGCACATGATTATTGTGAGATTTGTGGAATTCCATTAAGTGATGCTTTCATAGCTAAAGAAAATGAACTTAAAGAGGAATTACAAGAAATAACACAAAAATTGATAGAGAAAAATATTACAATTGGAGATAAAGTCATAATAACCACGGAAACTTTAATCAATAAACTTGAAACGGATTATAAAACTAAAAAGTATAACACAGCTTCAATTATAATCCCTTCAATTGTTGAAAAAATCAATTACCTTAAAGAAATGTTAGTTCAAGTGGGCGCTTCAGAAGAAGAAATGAATGTACACCTTAATGAAGTGGAACATTATTTGGAAGAAATACCAAACTTATTATTCCAAGCACAAGAAAGAGGAATGGATGTTACAGCATATGAAAAAAGGTTTGTTAATTTGGGTGGTACTGATTTAATTACTAAAATAATTGAAATGCCTCCAAATGAAGCAGTTATAAAAGCAAAAGATATTGTTGTTAATTATTCAAAACTAAAATCGGAAATTGAATCAAGCTTGATTAAATATGATGTTTCAACAAACACTTTAGAGAGGTTAACTAATTTGTTTGGTGAAGTGTCCTCTTTAATTGAAGAATGTTTAAAGTACAACATTAACGTAGAAAAATATTCAAGTGAAATAGAAAGTTATGACTTTGATAAAATAATGGATAAGATAAATACAAATAAAATATCTAAAGAGGAAGTAGAACAAATAGTTAATTCGGTATCGGAAATCATAATTAATCTAAGAAATAAAGTTAAGTATTCCTCTTATTTCACAAAGAGAATGGAAACAGTTAATAGAAGGTTAGAGGAAGCTAACATTTTATTAGAACAACAAAAGAAAGATGGATGGAAACCTTATGAAGAAATGAGTGAAATTGCAAAAGTTGATTTAGAAAAAGTATATGATTTAATGTCATATTCAAGTACAAAAAATGCAGATGAGATCACAAAAACAATTTCAAACTATGAAACCATAATAGATAATGTATTAAATAAATTGAGAACTAAGCAAGCCATAGTTGAAAGTTGGCCTGAATGGAAACGAACAATAACTGATTTGATTAAAAACAATGAAAGAGTTACACCACAAATGTTAAGTGATGTTCCCGCAGAAATGAGACCAATAGTTCTTGAAAAGTTCAGCAAAGAAACTAAATTGTCTGTTAGTTTTGATGGTATTAACCTTTTCAAAATGAAATCGGCAAACAAAAGTGTTACAAGTCAAATTGAACAATTCATGGAAGAATTCGTTTCGGAAAAGAAAGTTGATGGTGCCCTTGTAATGAGAAGAGATGGATTGATTGTAAGTGAAGAATTAAATGATAAATATGACAGTAAAAAATTAGCAACTGTATTTTCAAATATCATTTTGAACGGGGATAAGATAAGTAATTCAACAAATTATGGTGAGATTGAAAATATAATTTTAGATTCGGAAGATAACTTTACTGCATCAAAAATTGACAATGACAATTATCTTATAGCGCAATCAAAAAGTGATGTGGATTATGGAACTGTTATAATTTTATTAAAAGCAGTTAAAAGAAAAATAAGAGAAATCATTGAGCAAATAAACTAAGTACATTTTTTGAAGTTATTTTTTCAACTTCTTCTTTTTCCATTTGTTTAATTCCACTTACAATTTCAATTGACTTTTCAACATCTAAAGGAGTTTTACCAACATAAGGTGCATCAGTTTCACAAACTAAATTTTCAATTTCAATTTTTTCAATTACTTTAGTTCTCAAACTTCCTTTCATAGGAGGCATAGAAATTAACCAACCCCTGTCACTTATATCTTTTGCTTCCTCAAGTGTTCCAGAATAAAAGTGAAACATAACATTGTAATCAAATTTAGAAAGAAGTGTAATGCAATCCGTTGTTGCTTCCCTTGAATGTATAATTATGGGCTTTTGAAATTCTTTTGCCAATTCAATTTGCTTTTCAAAATATATTCTTTGATTCTTTCTCTTTTCTTCATTGTCCCCCCAATGGTAATCTAAACCAATTTCACCTATTGCATCAATATATTTTTTTTCTTTCTCAAGCACAGAAGAAAGTTCATTGAAATCATTTGAAATATCCTCCATACTCTTCTGGGGAGATATACCAATTGAACTAAATAAGAAATCTTGGTGTTTTTTCTTCATTTCTATGCTTGTTTTTGAAGAATAGATACAATAAGCAGAATTTACTATTTTTTCAAGTTTGAAAAAGTCAGGGTTTATGGAATCTTTTGAAATGTCCATTAAATGGCAATGTGCATCTATCATAAACTAAATAAGTAAGGGAATAATATAAAATTAAATTGTTGGGGGTTTCCCCCCGGGTTTGGTTACTAAAAAACTACAATGCAGAAGCTGCAATGTGTATATCTGTTTTAGTGAGTTTAACTTTCTTACTTTTTCGTCTTCTTACATCATTGGTAGACATAGCAATAAAAACTGCTTTTTCAACAATGTTTTCCATACGCTTTTCTATTATACTCACAAGCTCTTCAGTTGCCTCCTCTTCAATCCTAATTTTGGAAGGGGAACTGCTTCTAATTAACTGTTCTACGTCGTACCTACTTATGTACCCCACACTAACACACCTATTTCCTTGGGAAAGTTATATTTTTAAAAGAAATATTTCCCACTTCGGAAAAAAAGAAAATAAGCGAGCATAGAGCTTATTTTTACAAAAATAAAGCGTTAAAAAGAGAATAAAGCTATTTAGGGATTTTAACTAACTCACTTTGCATCCATTCCACAAGCTTCTTAGCTTCATTTTCATATTTTGACTCTGCGAAAATCCTTAAATAATTCTCAGTACCACTTGCCCTTAAAATACACCAACCATTTTCAAAGTCCATCCTTAACCCATCAATTATATTGGCCCTCTCATCATTTTTGAACATTTCACGCA
The DNA here is from genome assembly GCA_964401875.1 of Microcaldota archaeon. GTDB lineage: Archaea > Micrarchaeota > Micrarchaeia > CAILAH01 > CAILAH01 > CAYOAB01. Next base: position 6,599 of record CAYOAB010000016.1, on the reverse strand, counting down.
TTTTTTCAACAACTTCAAACCTTTCCTTACCCATATCAATTTTTTCTTTAACAACATAATATTTAGGCAAGAGTGAAACTATATCACTCAATTTCAAATTATTTTTTTTCAAATAGGAAACTATTTTTACACTGCTCAATATACCATCCTTTCCAGGATGAATTAAAGGCCAAATTATACCCCCCACTTCTTCCCCTCCAGTAGAATAATTTCCTTTATGCATCTCTTCACATATATAAGGAGTTCCCACAACTACATATTTCAATTTCCTTCCTTCTTTTTCTACAATTTCACGAATTAAATTACTTGTTGCTATAGTGGTTACAACATCTCCTTGCTTTTCCTTCATGGCTATTTTAACACCTATAGCGAACACCTTATTACCATCAATAAAATTTCCTTTCTCGTCCACTAAAGCAAGACGGTCACAATCACCATCATAAGCAATACCTATGTCTGCTTTATGTTCCTTAACTTTTGAAATTAATTCTTGTAAATTTTTCTCAGTGGGTTCTGAAGGGTGCCCAGGAAATAAACCGTTTTCTTCATCATTTAAAGGAATAACCTCTGCACCCAACTCTTCAAATAAACGTGGTGCAATTCTACATGAAGCACCATTGGCACAATCAACAACTAATTTTAATCCATTTAAATTTGTTCCAGAACTTTTAGTTAAATCATAATATTCATTTATTCTATGTTCATTGTATAAAATTGAAGGTATTTCATTCCAATCTACTGTTTTCCATTCTTCTCCTTCGTAAATTTTTTCAATTTCATTTCCCCTCTCTTTAGATAAAGGAAGACCTTCCTCATCACCAAACTTTAAACCTATCCATTCAGGAGGATTATGTGAAGAAGTTATTATAACGTGAGGTTTCTTATCACGGGCACTTAAAAATTCCACTCCAGGAGAGGGAATTACTCCTAATATAATAGGTTTACAACCACTCCATAAAAGACCACTTACTAAGGCGGATTCAACCATTTCACCAGTAACTCTTGTATCTTTACCTATGTATATTTCATTGTACCCTCTTTTTTTTGCCCAAGTTCCGAAGGAAACACCTAATTTTAAAACAAATTCAGGGGACATTAAGGGCAATGTACCTCTAATCCCATTTGTACCAAAAAATTTAGACATATTAGGAATTAAACGTGAAAATTTAAATTAGAAAGGGATTATGGGCCCATAAATTTGCACTTTTTACAGGTATAAGTAACCATGTTACTCTTACATGAAGCGCATCTAATTATAGTCTCTCCGCATTTTGGACATTTAATTTCTGTAAAATCGGAAGTTCTTATTCCGCAAGAATCACAAACTGGTATCATACTTGAAATTAAAATGAGATAATAATAAAAACCTACTGGTTTTTAATCAATCTAATGAAAGGAGTTATTCTAACTGCTGGAAAAGGCACTCGATTGTTGCCTTTAACTCAAGAGATATCTAAATGTATGCTTCCCATAGGTGGTAAAAGTATAGTTCAGAGAAGTTTAGATATAATGTGTAAGTTTAATTTTATAGAAGAAATTTGTATTTTAACAAATAAAGATAATTTAAAACAAATTCAAGAACAATTTAAAGATAATTATAAAGGTAAAAAAATAATTTACATTTTACAAGACATAGAGAAATACGGTATGGGAACGGCTTCCGCAATACTTTCAACTAAAGAATTTATAGAGGATAAATGCGCTTTAATCATGGCAGGAGATATTATAGTAGATGGAGAAGATGTTGAAGAGATGGTAATGAAATATAAAGATGAAAATGTTAACGCCATGCTTCTAAAAACAGTTCCGGACCCTCACAATTTTGGTATTGTTATATTGAATGGAAATGATAGGGTAATTGACATTGAAGAGAAACCTGAAGAACCTAAAAGTAATTTAATTAATGGAAGTGTTTATCTTTTTACATCAGGGGACATGAAATATTTAGAAAATATAAAATTGAGTAAGAGGAATGAATATGAAGTTACAGATGCCTTAACAAGAATGAGTTTGGAAGGTAAATTGTATGGTTTTGTTGCTAAAGGGTATTGGAATGATGTAGGCACACCACTATCTGTTCTTGAAAGTAATGCTGAACTCATGAAGAAAAATGAAAATGAAATTTCAATGGAAGAAAATGTTAATATAGAAAATTGTGAAATTGAAGGGCCTTGCTTTATATCAAAAAATGTTGTTTTGAAGAATGTTAAAGTTAAACCTTACAGTTTTATTGGAGAAAAATGTTTAATAGAAAATAGTGAAATATACAATTCTATGGTTTTAGAGAAAAGTAAAATAAATTCAAGTAAATTACAAGATTGTTTAATTGGAACAAATAATACATTAGAAGAAAATGAAATTAAAAATGAAAACGGTAAATTTGGTTGTGTAAGTGGACCTAACGTTGTTTTTGAAAAGGGATTAAAAGTTGGAAAAGAGAGTAAAATAAAATAGTTTTTTTAAATTTACAATACTAAATATAAAGTAATCAACAAGTGAAAAAGAGGTGTAGGTATGGAAAAAGATAACGAGAACGTAGTTTTTATAGGGAAAAAGAACATAATGAGTTATGTTTTAGCAGTAGTTACTCAGTTTAATTCTGGAATTAAGGAAGTTGTAGTTAAAGCGAGAGGTAAAGTTATTAGCAGAGCAGTAGATGTTACAGAGATTGTTAGAAATAGGTTTGTTAGTGATGCAGAAGTTAAAGACGTTAAAATTATGACTGAAGAGATTACTGGTGAAGATGGAAATAAGAATAAAGTTTCCGCAATTGAAATTATATTAATTAGAAAATAGGGTGATTGATTGGAAGATGATGTAAAAAAAGTAATTAAAAAAGCACTTGAAAAGTGGGAAGGGGAAAGTATTAATCAAGCTAAACTTGCTGAATTGAAAGAAATTATTTATAAAAAAACAGGTAAGTATAAATTTTTACCTTATGTTAATTTAAAGAAATGGATAAAAGAGGTCAAGAGTGACATGAAAGAAAAGAAACCAACAAAGAAAGTTGAAGTGAAAAAAGAAAAACCAACTGAAACTAAAAAGAAAGAAGTTGTGAAAGAGAGAAAAGTTGAAGAAGATAATGTGGCACCAAAGGCCGTTATATCTCCATTCCAGGATAGAGTGCTTTTCCAGAACTTATCATATGAAATAAGTAGCATGAGAAGGGCCCTTGAGAGGATATCAAAACAATTAGATGATTTGGAAGGAACGTTGAAAGAAATAAATAATAAGGAATAATTTTCCTTACTTTTTTTAAAAATCAATACTGAATAATAATCCAGCACCATAATCAAGACTTTGGTTGTCTGGAACATAAGTATCATCTAAAGAACTAGAAAACTTACTCGTATCTCCCAAAAATCCCTGTAAAGCAAGTGAAAAATCTAATTCTTTTCCTTTAACTTTAAATCCAAGAGTTGCAAGAGTATCTATCATTTTCTTCTTTATTTGTTTCTGTTGGGTCTTATCAGTAGTTTTTGAATAATTTAATGCCAATTCACCAAAGGTAGCAAATTTCCCTCTAAAAGTTTCAAAACCTAAAGCTACTCCATGCTCTTCCGTTTTCAATTTCTTAGAAGCATATTCTGCCCACTTATACCTATATATTACATAAGCGTCAACTTCGTTTGTTACAGAATAATTAAATGGAATTTCTATTGAATTTTTTATATTATCTTCAGTTTTCTTAGGAATTGTTCCAAATATAGGCATCTTATTCGTACTTCCCACACCTAATGGTCCTGCAGGTCCTTCTTCAAAACCAGTAATACGAAATTCATCAGTAATACTATAAGAACGGGTATGCAAATATATTGCACCTAAACCGAAAGAGTGCAATCTCCTCTTTGAAAATTCTTTTAAATCAATTGAAATTTTATCACTAAGCATTTTTTCGAATAAATCTCTTTCATACGTACTTAAATAATTCAATCCAGCTTGACCTGAAACAACTCTCTTAAATCCATCAGAATATTTTTTTGAATCTTTTATTTCATCATACATTAATCTAAATGCAGTATTTAAAGTATTATTATTTTCAGGTAATTTATTTTCGCGTAATCCCTTAATTATTTCGTCTACTTCTTTTATTTTTTTTGTTTTTTCAATTAATTCTTGACTATATCCTATAAATACACTTCCAAAACCTCCCCTCGTAGGATATGTTCTTTTTTCAAAACCAAGTTTTGTTTTAGAAGTATCATAATTTTTAAAATCTGTAACCATATCAGCAGCCAATATAGCACCACCACTTACAGCTAAACGGAAAGCATTACCTACACCAAAACCTGCACCGAACAAATAGGATTTTTCCTCACTTTCACTAAGTTTTGAATTTATCTCTGTTTTTGAAATTGAACTAGAGGGTTGTACAAAAATCTTGAAAAAACCATTCTCATGATTATAAAGACCATATACCCCTGGTTCATACAGTTCTTTAGTTTTTTCATTAACATCAAATTGAATAGTTACTCTAGAACTATTCTCATCAAAAACAAATCTCGATTGTACCTTCCAAACTGTGTCATTTAATTCATTTAAACTTTCATTTAATTTTTTAGTATCATCATCAAGATTACCCATATCATACTCTTTATTTCCAATTTTATCATTTAATCTAGTTATCTCTTTTAAATTATCTTCTAAACCAGGAATTCTACTTAAATCAAATTTAATACCGGTATTACTTTCCTTATTCCACTTATAAATTCCTGCTAATCTAAAGAAAAATTCTGTATTTTCTGTAACGGGTATTGGTACGGGATTGTTTTCTTTATCACGAATAAGGTTTCCTTCTTTATCTTTTTTATATATGATCTTTCCATTTTCATCTTTTCTATATTTTATGTCTCCATTTTCATCTCTTACTGGGTTGTTACTCATTTGTAAAGCATTCAAAAAGTAAAGACCCAAATAATGATCTGATATATCAGTACCAATGTAACTTCTTGTTAAAACTCTTTTAAGATTAGTTAAATACTCATAGGTTTCTTGAGTTGTTTCTAAATTTTCCATTGCTGCTCCGGTATGATATGCACCACCGACACCCCATTTTAATCCACCGTTTCTATAATCATACATTCCATAAAAATCATAAATATCAGACTTAGTAGGATCCTCTTCCACATCTTTCCTTTCCATTTCGGAAACTCCTCCTTTTCCACCTAATATTATACGATTATTTTCATTTTTTACAACTAATGTTCCACCATAAGTATCATAATCAATTTTACTTATTATTCTTTCTTTACCTTCTTCATCATTTTCTTTTATATTATAATAACCAAGAGTCATTGGAATGGCAAATTTAGTATCCCATCCACTCTTTTTAAATTCAAACATTATTGTGTGTTGTTCCTCATATTTTCTTCTATTTTCCTTATCTATAACACTTGTTTTAGTTTTTCCTTCAGAACCTACTTCCTTCTTAAATCTTTCAGGTGTTGTTACTTCTTGATATTGATAACCTGCTGTGGGTTTCCAAGAAATATCAAAAATATCACCTACATCAATAGCAGCAATAATTCCTTTAGTATCTGTTTCCCATTGATAATTTGTATAGGCACTTGTTTTAGCATAAGGAGAATCTGAACCAAATGCAAAACCATTAAAGTAATCTAAAATAGTATTATCCACAAAAAGGAGTTTAAAAACATCTCCTTTATTGTCCATGTAATATAACTCATTAATTGTCCAGATATCATCATTTTTTTCATTATGCCTGGTAGTAAATAAGAAATTACCTGAATATCCTTCCTTACCAAATACATGTGCTGCAGTTTTTTGAATTATTTTTAAAGTTTCCTTGTCTTTTTCATAAGCAAATTGTGAAGAATCTAATTGAGCATAATTTCCCATATAAACAGACGAAATACTAAAACCACCAGTTACTTTATCAAAACTTTTGCCTCCCCCAGACCTTATATCTAATGGAATTTCTTCTTCAAATAAACCTTTTTCTCTTAAAAAATCTTCAGTATCAGGAGTAAAACCAACAAATGCATTCTCATCTTTCATTATGTCTTCAAAAAGTCTTTCCTCTTTGTTATATTTAAAAAATACTTTTTTATCTGTGTTTATATTTGCAAAATCATATGTTTTAATATTTTCTTCATTTTCACTTATTGGCACTCCTTTTTTAACATAAATTAATTTTATTTTACTCCAAAAATCTTTTTTTTCTTTATCTTTTAAATTATCTGCATAATCAATTATTCTTTCTTTTAAACTTCGAGTTTGCGCAGTATAATGTAATGAACCAAACCCTCTTTCTAATTCTACCTTTTTTTCTGCTTTTTCATATTTAGGTATAGGATCTCCGTTTTCATCTTTAATAATACTTCCATTTTTATCTTTTTGATAAATAATGTTTCCTTTTTCATCTTTTTTTGGAATTAAATTACCAGAAGAATCTAATTTGTAACCACTTGTATCTTGTTCTACTGTTCCTAATAATGCTGCAGAACCACCTCCTCTACCAGGTCCAGATACAATATTCATTCTTTGTGATAAAATGAAACACCTTGCAATCGCTCCTTCAATATCTGCAGTACCTACGTACCATTCAGTGCCGCCAATATTACTTGAAATACCTCTAG
>CAYOAB010000015.1:0-14443 GCA_964401875.1 Microcaldota archaeon | reverse complement strand
CATTGAAGGCAGGTAATTTGGAAGAGGCTAAGAAATATGCTCAAATGACAAGTAAGTTAACTAAAGACATGGTTGAAGATGCAAAGGAACTTTTAGATGCCATGGGAATTCCTCACATACAAGCTTTTAGTGAAGGAGAAGCACAAGGTTCTTACATGGCAAAAAAAGGTATTGTGGATTATTGTGCATCACAAGATTATGATTCATTACTCTTCGGTGCCCCTAACATGATAAGAAATTTAACTTTAAGTGGAAAAAGAAAAATCCCTGGAAGAAATACATATATTGACATAACTCCTGAAATAATTAATTTAGAAAAAACTTTAGATGAACTTAAAATTACAAGGGAAAAATTGATTTGGTTATCACTTATGATAGGAACAGATTATAATAAAGGAGTTAATGGGATTGGACCTAAAAAAGGATATAAAATTGTACTTGAAAGTGAAACTTTAGAAGAAGTGTATATGAAATCTAACGCTTCGGAAGGTATAGAATTATGGAAATCTGTTGAAGAATATTTCTTAAACCCGGAAGTTGTTAATGATATTCCTAAATTTAATAATAAGATGGATTATGATAAAGTAATTGAAATTATGTGTACTAAAAATGAATTTTCAGTAGAAAGAACTAAAGGAACTTTAGAAAATTTTAAAAAAATTAAAAAGGAATTGGACCAACCTAAACTCGGACAGTGGTTCAAGTGATAGGAGAGTTTATATATTAACAGCGTTTTAATTTTATTCAGTGATGATAACAGGTGATCTCTGAGCGAAAGCTATGAGGATAGATGGGCAGGCTGAGAACTAATTTAAGCCCATTCACAAACCTTAATAAAAAGGTTTATAAACCCAAAAAACTTTAATTATATTTAATGTCAAATAAAAATTCATTAAAAGAACCTGTACAGACTACAATTTACGATATAATACCTAAAGATAAGATTAATGAATTTAAAAACATTGAAATTTTAACAATTCCTACATTTAACTTGGAATATAAAAAAGAAAAAATTAAATTTATAGAACAGGTTAAGAATAAATTTGATTTAAAAAACGAATTAAAAATAAGAGATGCATTGAAATTTGCTGAAAAAATACACAAAGAACAAAGAAGAGATACAGGTGAACCTTATATTACTCATCCATTAAAAGTTGCAAGTTATGTTATGGAAGCGGGTTTTAATGCGGAAACAGTTATAACAGCTTTATTACATGATGTAATAGAAGATGGGCTTGTTGAACCAAAAGAATTATATGAAAAGTTTGGAAAAAACGTTTTAAAAAGTATTATTAGTTTGACTAAACCTAAATTACATAACGATAAATGGGTATTCGCAGAAAGTTCAAAATATTTTAATATTGTAGACGAGTATACAAAAAAGGAAGGAAAAGAAAAAATTGATATGTACGAAGAAAGAAATAATGTGTATTATCCAAAAATATATGAATCTGATAGCTTTATTCCTATCTTCGTTAAAATATTTGATAATATACATAACGTTGAAACATGTGATATCCATCATTCAAAAAAACAATTGAGAACTGCAAGAATAGTTGCAACTCAAAGTTTATTGTACATGAGTAAACTCTTAGGTTTTGAAAATGAAAAAATGAAAAAAATTGTTGAAATATTAAAGAAAATTATACCTGATTTCAAATTAGAAGAACATATTGGTAAAATTAAACACAGTAAACCTGTAATTAAACTTCCTTTAAGGGCAGAAAAATCACGTGAAATGTTTCTTAAAATGGGATTACCTGAAATGGAAAATATCTCTTTATATGGTGATGTTGACGAAGCTTATTTAATGGGATTTATTGAAGTGGGTTTTCCTAAAAAAGATATAGATTATGTTAAATTGTTAAAAGAGAAAATGAAAGTATTTGATATTCAAATATACGAAGGTAAAAGTCAACTACCAACTGAGATTGGTGCTAGTGAAAGAATTATTGTTTTAAAAATAGGAGACCCTAAAATTGAAAAAAAGGGAAAGAAATATAGAATTATAGGAACAAACTTTAAAGTAAATTTAGATTACCTTGAAATTGCGGACAAAAATAACGTTCAATACTTGAGAATTAAAGAAATATATGATATATTATATTTAAATCTTAAAGAAATCCATAAAGAAATTAAAAACACGTCACAAACTACTTCTGAAACAGAATAGAAAACTATATTAATGACTTAAGCGCCAATTATGATTGGGGGGATACGTATGGTTAATGGTACAATTAATAAGAATGGAAAAAATACACGTGAGATAAGAATTAGCCGACGTCATGTACTGGGAACAAAAAATTTACCTAATCTTTTTGATGAAGAATATATTAAGAATATGGGTAATACCTCCAAGAGAACGAAAAGAAATATTAACAAATTATTAACACTTAAAGATGCTTTTGAGTCCAGAGAAATAGAACCCGTTGAGATTAAAGAAAAAATTCAATCAAAAGAAAAAAGTTTAGATAGAATAAAGAAAGAACTTGATGAAAATATTAATTATTATTTGGATGCTCCTTTAGATGTTGCTTACATGGCAAATGATTTAGCAAAGGATTATTATGAACAAATAAATAAAGAGGAAATGATTGAATTTTTAGAAGGAGAAATTAGATTATCTTCAAAAATTAAAATGGGAATTGTTAATTCTACGTATAATTTGTCCGTAAATTTGATTAAAACTTTAAAGGAATATAGTGAAGAAAGAAACAAAATAATGTGTGAATTAAAAAAGAGAAACAAAGAGGCAGAAGGTTTTGAAAAAATATCTTCAACGTTAGTAACATTAAGTTTAAAAAGTATACAAGTTGCCTTAGTAAGTTTAGGTGCTGTTAGTATAAGAGCTATGGAAACAATTGATGGATTAATGGCAAATTTAAATACAAGTCCAAGAATTTTTGTTTTATCAACAGCATTGCTTGGTATGTATGAACTTGTAGATAAAACTGGAAAAAAATTAATCACAAGAATATACAAATGGGTTAATCAAAAGAAATATGATAAAAAAGAAATTAAAATAAAGGAAGAATTCGTTGATAGGAAAAGAGCTATTTTAATTTCATTATATAATCATACTTACGATAGTATTTGTGTATATTTACAAAACACAATTAACAAATTAGGAAATACTAATGTTATAAGTGAAATTGAAAAAAAACAATATGAAGAAATGTTAACCCAAAAAAAGAAAAACGCAAGAATTGTTATAGATAACATTTCCAAACAATTATAATTATTCTACTTTTAAATACTTCTTAACATGGTAGGCATCCAAGAAAAAATTAAAGAGATTGAAGACGAGTTAGCCAGAACACAAAAAAATAAAGCTACCGAGTGGCACATAGCTATACAGAAAGCTAAATTAGCTAAACTTAGGGCACAACTTATTGCTGGGCCTAAAGGTGGTGCTTCCGGTGGTGGTTTTGATGTTAGAAAAAGTGGTGATGCTAGAGTTATAATGGTGGGCTATCCTTCAACGGGTAAATCTACACTTCTTAGTAAAGTTACAAAAGCCGAATCTAAACAAGCGGCTTACGCATTTACAACTTTAGATGTTATACCTGGTTTAATTGAATATAAAGGCGCTAAAATACAATTTTTAGATGTTCCTGGTATTTTACGTGGTGCAGCTAGGGGTTTAGGTAGAGGTAAAGAAGTTTTAGCTGTTGCGAGAAGTGCTGATTTAATTTTAATTTTCGTTGACGTTTTCAACCCGGACACTGCTGGATTAGTTGAAGAATTATACGAAGTGGGAATAAGAATTGATACAACTCCACCTGACGTGGTTATAAGTAAACAGGAAACTGGTGGTATAATAATTAACAGAATTAAACCTACAAGAAAATTAACGGATAAAAGTATTGTTGATATATTAGGAGTTTACGGTATACATAGTGCAACTGTAACAATAAGAGATGACATTGATACGGATGAATTCATTGATGTGATTGTGGGTAATAGGATATATACAAAATCACTTAAAGTCGTTAACAAAATTGATATGGTTGATAAGAAGAAACTTAAAGAACTTGAGAAAAAGATTGGGCCGTTCATAGGAATTTCGGCACAAGAAGGAATTAATATTGAATTACTTAAAGAGAAAATGTATGATAAGTTGGATTTAATAAGAGTTTACACTAAAACAAGGTTCGGTGAAACGGATGATGAGCCTTTAGTTATTAAGAATGGTTCAACTATAAGGCAAGTTTGTATGGGTATCCACAGAGATATGGTTAGAGATTTTAAATTCGCATTAGTGAATGGGCCGAGCGCTAAATGGGAAAATCAAAGAGTAGGATTGGGCCATAGAGTTAAGGATGGAGATTTAGTACAGATTTTTACTAGATGATTTATATTATTTTTCACTAAATACGAGGTAAGCAGTGTGTTGCATTCCGAAATGGTCTGGCCTGCAACCGAAATCCCTAACCTCATATGAAACTATTTGTGTAGTTATGGTAAATACTTTTGAGAAATACTTTTCACATTCAAGAGTAAAATCTTTGGCCTGTTCAATGTTGGGAACATAACCTACCATGTACCCTTTCTCTTTAACGAGAGGGGCAAGTTTGGCCACTTGAAGATGTGAATCCTTCAAGTCAAGGAAAATTAAATCTAAATCTGGAATGTTGAGTTCATCAATGCTTGAATTTTGAAGTTCAATGTTATCCATTTTACTTTTCTCAATATTTTTCTTAGCAAATTCGTAATGATCTTCACGTATTTCAAAAGAGTATACCTTTTTACAAATGTTAGCGAACTGTATTGTAGCAAATCCTGAACCCGTACCTGCTTCTGCAATCACACTTTCTTTTCCAATACCAGTGTAAGCAATTACAGTACCAATATCTTTAGGTAAAACCACTTGTGAACGCCTAATTAGTTTTTTCAAATAAGGCGGAAAATGAGAATGAATTTCCATAACTATTTTAAAGTTGAAACACTATAAAAAACAAACTGAAAAAATTCAAAATATTTAAATACTTTACTGAGTTTAAGAATACACAGAATCCGTATTAACCACCATAGGTGGGAGGATGAAATTATGGTAGATGAAAAGAAAATTGTAACAGCTTTAGATGAAGTTATTACCAAAAAAAAGGAACGTAAGTTTAAGCAAACACTTGAACTCGTAGTTAATTTTAGAGGTATTGATTTTAACAAACCCGAAAACAGATTAAACTTAGAAGTACCATTACCAGCAGGTAGAGGTAAAGAAGTGGATGTTGTTGTTTTCGCAGAAGGACAATTGGCAACTGATGCTAAAAAGGCAGGAATTAAACAAGTTTTCAGTAAAGATGAAATGGAAGAAATTGCAAAAGATAAAAGAAAGATGAAAAAACTTGCAAATGAAAACAGATTTTTAGCGGATCCTAAACTCATGGTTGTTGTAGGTAAAACCTTCGGTCAAGTTTTAGGTTCAAGAGGTAAAATGCCAAAACCAATTATTGGTAATATTAATGATTTAATTAATAGAACTAAAAGAAGTGTAACTATTAGATCAAAAGGTAAATATATGCCTGTTGTTCACATACCTGTAGGTACAGAAGAAATGAATAAGGATGACCTTATGAAAAACATACATGCAGTTATGGAAAGCATAAAAACCAAGGTTCAAGAACAAAATATAAAAGAAATATACCTAAAGTTTACTATGGGTGAACCTATAAAAATAAGGTGAATGAAATGACTGAACATGTTAAGAAAAATAGGATTTTGAAAGAAAAACAAGTTGAAGAAATTTCAAATGAGATTAAGAAATATCCAGTTATTGCATTATTTAAACTTGATAACCTTCCAGCTAAATTTTTACAAAAATCTAAAAGTAAATTGAAAAATGATGTTAAATTTAAAGTTGCAAAAAACACTGTTTTAGTAAGAGCACTTAAAAAAGCAGGTTTAAATGATGAATTCATTCAAAGTTCAGATGGACCTTTTGGTATTTTAATGTCAAAAATAGGACCTTTTAAATTGTTCAAGGAACTTAAAAGAACAAGAGGTGAGACTTACGCTAAAAGTGGACAAATTGCTCCACATGATATTGTTATACCTGCAGGTGAAACATCATTCCCAGCAGGTCCAGCATTATCTGAATTTAAACAAGCAGGTTTAGATGTAAAGATTATTGGTGGTAAAATCCATATAACTAAAGACAAGGTTGTCGCAAAAGAAGGAGAACCAATTAGTAATATGGCCGCAAAAACTTTACAAAAACTTGACATTAAACCATTTGAATTGGGAGTAGAATTAAATTCCGCTCATAGAGATGGTATAATATATTTGAGAGATGTGTTGAATGTTGACGAAGAAGAATACCTAAGAAACATGTTAGGAGCATTCAACAATGCAGTAACAATTTCAGTAGAAATTGCATACCCAACAAAACAAAACATTGATTTGTTGATTGTGAGAGCACACACTAATGCAAGAAACCTTGCAGTTAGTGAAAACATTCCTGAAAAGGAAGTTTTAGACTTAATATTAGCAAAGGCAAATTCCCATGCGGGTGCCCTTTCTAAATTAACAAAAAATTAATAGGAGGATGAAAATATGGAATATGTATACGCAGCACTTTTATTACACAGTGCAAAAAAGGATATAAACAAAGAAAATGTTATTAAAGTCCTTAAAGCTATTGGCATCGAAGGGAATGAAGCAAAAGCTGAAGCCCTTGTGTCAGCACTTGATGGAGTTAACATTGAAGAGGCAATTAAAAAAGCAGCAGTTGCAGCAGCACCAGTAGCAGTCGCAGCAGCACCAGCAGCAGAAAAACCAAAGGAAGAAGAAAAAGATGAAAAGAAATCCGAGGAAGAAGCTGCAGCAGGTTTAGCAAACTTATTCGGTTAAGTTTAATTTTTTATTGCTTTACAACGGGAGATTTTCTCCCACAATTTTTAATTTTTGTTGATTTTTTATGAAATATACTTATTTAGAACACAGAGCAGATTTATACGTACAAGGTGAAGGTAGAGATAGGAATGAAGCTTTAGAAAGTATAGCGGACGGATTATTTAATGTTACAGGAAAAGGAATAGAAAAAGAAAAAATAGAATTTGAAGAAACGGGAATTGATTTTCAGGATCTAATTGTTAATATATTCACAAGAATTTTAGGTGAGATGGATGCAGAGAATTTAAGCGGTGCTAAAATTAAAGTTTTAGAAATAACAGATAATAAAGCTAAAATTGAATTTTATTACGGTGAAAATGTTAACAAAATGCATGTTAAGGCAGTTACATTACATGGATTTGAGGAAATAAAAGATAACGGGAAAATAAAAATTAAGGTTTTGTTTGATACATAATTATAATTATTTATAAATTTAAACAGATTAAAAAATAGTATGGACATTGATAAGAATGAAAATTTTTCAGAGTGGTATTCACAAGTATTATTTGAAGCAGAGATAGTTGATATAAGGTATCCTATTAAGGGGATGCCCGTTTACTTACCTTACGGATTTAAAATAATATTAAACATGTTTGATAATTTGGAAAAGAAATTGAATGATAGTGGACATGATAAAGTTTTGTTCCCCGTTGCAATTCCTGAAAGTATTTTCTCTAAAGAAAGTGAGCACATTAAAGGATTTGAAGGTGAAGTTTTATGGATTACAAAGGGAGGTAAAAGTGAACTTGACGAGAAATTAATCATGCGCCCAACCTCAGAAACGGCCATGTACCCAATGTTCGCTTTATGGATAAGGACACATGCAGATTTTCCTTTAAGAATACATCAAACGACCACAATTTACAGGCATGAAACTAAAGCTACAAGACCACTTCTAAGGGGAAGAGAAATATTTTGGAACGAGGCGCACACAGCTCATGCAACGTTTGAAGATGCTAAGGATAATGTTTATTTAGGCGCAGGGATTTACGCAGCATTCTTTGATGATATGTGTATACCTTATTACATACACAGGAGACCAGACCATGATAAATTTGCGGGTGCCGCGTACTCATATGCATTTGATGCAATTATGCCGGACCATAAATGTTTACAGGCAGGTACTGTACACAATTTAGGTGATAATTTCTCAAAAGCGTATGATGTTAAATATTCCGATGAAAATGGTGAATCTAAATATGCACATTTAACTTCTTATGGTATAAGTATGAGAGCTGCTGCCGGATTGATTGGTATACATGGGGATAATAAAGGATTAATTTTACCTTTGAAAGTGGCACCAATACATTTTGTTATAATTCCAATTTATTCAAAAGATAATAAAGAAATTGTTGATGAGAAAGTTAAAGAAATTGAAATTGAATTAAAGAAGAAATATGTTATTAAAATTGATGCAAGCAACAAGAGACCTGGAGAGAAATTCTATTACTGGGAATTGAAAGGTGTTCCTTTGAGAATTGAAATTGGTGGTAGAGATATTGAAGCAGGAAATGTTACCATAGTTACACGTTTAGGAGATAAGTATACTGTAAAGAGAGATGAAATGGATAATGAAATACAAAAAATAATTGAAGAGTATACACAGAAATTAATTGAAAGAGCAAAGAAAATTATGGAAGAGAAAATATATGATTACAAATCCATGGATGAACTTAAAGCACATTCAGAAAAAGGTGAAAAAGGATTAATTAAAGTAGGTTGGTGCGGTGATATGGAATGTGCAGAAAAGATTGAAGAACACATGAGCATTTTAGGTGAGAGAGTATACTATGAAGATGGTAAAGTGAAAGAAAAGAGAAAAAATAGAAAAAGTATTGCCTGTGAAAAAGATGGTTATGAAGTGAGTTTGGGTAAACCATATTAGTCGCGTTCCGCCGCGACGCCACGGTATGGGGGCAAGCCCCCATGGCCCCCTTGTACTCGCTGGCTATATTCTAATATTTGAGTGCTTCAATGGCAGGTATCTTTGATGCGTTGTACGCAGGGATTA
Source organism: Microcaldota archaeon (assembly GCA_964401875.1). Classification (GTDB taxonomy): domain Archaea; phylum Micrarchaeota; class Micrarchaeia; order CAILAH01; family CAILAH01; genus CAYOAB01. Next base: position 5,538 of record CAYOAB010000015.1, on the reverse strand, counting down.
GGCCTCCTAATATTCCTATTCCCACAGCAAAACTTAAAACAAGTACAAGTAAAATTGGACTAATTACGGGAACTATTCCGTACGTTTTAATTATCTCAACTACCATGAACCCGAATCCTATTCCTATAATTCCACCGATTAGACCAATTATGGCTGCTTGGGAAATAAAAATTAAAAGAATATCATTCCTCTTGGCGCCGATTGATTTCAAAACACCAATTTCAGTTGTTTTACTTAAAACGTTCATGAACATCGTGTTTGAAATACCAATACCACCAACAACTGCGCTAATTGATGAAATAAGTAAAAGGAATAATGTTAGTGAACCTGTAATTTGATTAACCATATCCCTAATGAACTCAGAACTCATAATTGAAAAATCTTTACTATCTTCATTAACTTTATGTAAATAATATAATCTCTGTGTAATTTTATCTTCCATTTCCTTAACATCTATTCCTTCTTCAACATCAAGTTGTATCATTGAAATTTCATTTTTTAAAATTTGATCACTTAAAGTATCACGGGCATCCTCAAATGGTAAATAAATTGCTAAATCATCACCGGCAGATAAACTCGTTCCTATTTTTTCAAGTATTCCCACAACTCTATATTCTTTACCATTAATTTGTATTTTGTTACCTACTGCAACTTTATCTTTACCGAAAAGTTCATTTGCAGCATCGTTAGCGAGGACAACTACATTTTTTTCATTATTTTCATAATATCTTCCCGTTTCAATACCCATCATATCCTCATAATATTCAAGGAATTCTTTATCCCCACCATAAATCATTATACTAAAAGTTTTATCCTTGAATGAAACATCTGCATTTCCGTAAACTGCTCTTAATGCTTCCGCAACTCCAGGTAAACTTTTCAAATCATCAAAATCTCTATCGTAAAGTTTTCCTGAACTCGGTGACCCACTCGTAAAACCACCCATTAAACCCATAGTGTTAGCGAAAGGTAAAACAATTAAACTATTAGCACCAAACGAATCCAATTGAGAATTAATATCTTCAGTAACACCATCACCAATTGCAACAAGTGATAGTACAGTTGCAACACCTAAAACAATTCCTATAATAGTTAACCATGAACGTAACTTTTGTTCCTTTATTCCAATAAGGGAATATGAAATTATATCAAGTATGTTCATAATATCACTCGTACCTTAACGCTTCAATGGCAGGAATTTCTGATGCTCTCTTAGCAGGTAAAACTCCCGCAAGGACACCTATTCCAAATGCAAAAACCACACTACCTAAAAGTAATTCAATACTCATGGCCGTGGTTACACCAAATAAACCTAATATGAAATTAAATAATAAAGCGAAAAGTAATCCTAAAATACCGCCCAGTAATCCTAATATACCCGCTTCAATTGTAAATATGTATATTATTTCTTTACTGCTTGAACCAATAGCTTTCAATACACCTACTTCTTTAGTTCTTTCCATAACACTCATGAACATTGTATTTGAAATACCAATCATACCAACTATAATGGAAATAGTTGCAACTGCAGAAAGGAAAATTGAAATTATTTCAATTATTGAATTAATCTGTTCATTTAAACTTACCGCTGTTAATATACCAAAATCCTTTTCATCTTCTGAAACTTTATGATTTCTCATCAATACTTCTTCTATCCTATCACTAACCTCAACAACATCATACCCTTCAGATACTTTAACTTGTATTGCACTTATCTCATTTGGAAGTATAAAATCACTAAATATTCTTTTACCTTCATTATAATCTAGGTAAACAATATTATCTAAATTAGAAAATGTATTACCTGTTTTTTCTAAAATACCTACCACTCTATACTTCCTATTATCAAGTTCAACAATTGAATTAACTTGTACATCTTCATCAAAAAGTTCTGCAATGCCACCACCGAAAACAACAACATCTCTATCACCATCTTGTAAAAATCTTCCGTTCTGAACTATTAATGTTGTTGTTTCTCTATATATTGTCGGTTCAATTGCATAAACTGTTGCAGAAACTAATTCATCTTTAAATTCAAGTGCTACTCTTTTAGAAATAGTTTTTGACATTATATCTACTCCAGGTATCTGTCGTATACTATTGTAATCTTTTTCATACAATTTCCCTTGTCTAACAACAGAACTAAAATCACCTGGGCTAATCTGTGTAGGTAAAATTAAAATTAAATCAGGGTCAAAGTTTGCCAACCTTGAAACCACATCCTCTTTTAACCCACCAGCTAAACTTATCAAAATAATTATGGAAGCTATACCTACAATTATACCTAATATTGTAAGTGCAGTTCTCAATTTCCTATGAGTGAGGTTTCTAACAGAATAAAGAAACCTTTCATGCATCTTCATTACTGTACCCTCTTAGCTTTAACTTTACATTTACCTTTATACCACCAATAAATTCCACCAATAACAACAAGAGCAATTATAATAATGAATTCACTACCATTACTTGCTTGTGTTTTAGAATAAATTGGATAAATTATTTTGTTAATTGTTTTTGTTTTCCATTCACCACTTGAATCTTTATATTTAACTATTATATTAACTGGATATTCTTTTTCTTCCTCAGCAGTTACCACAACTCTATATTGCACACTACTAAAATCATCATTGTTTAAACCACCAATGTATTGTTCCTTTTCAATTGTAAGTAATGTAAATGCATCACTTTCTAAATTAATTGTGGTAGCTTCAATTGGATAAGAACCTATATTTGAAACCGTAACTGAAATAACTGTTTCTTCACCAATTGTTAATGGTGTTGGCCTTGCATCTAAGTAAACACCAATATCTGAATCTGAACTTATTTTTATGGGAACATTTTTTGTACTTTCCTTTTCTTTATTTTGTTCTACCCATTTCAAATTTATAACTACATTTTCACTTCCAGGTCTTGCCGTTGAAATAACTGGTATTGTTACAGTTTTAATTTCACCTTTAGAAATATCACCAACAGTTATTGTGCTAACACCATACATTTGAACCTCATCACTTGTTAAATCTAATCTAAGATTTTGTATGTTATTTCCATCATTTCGAATTTTCAAAACTAAATCTTGTTTAGTTCCCGTTGTGATTGAACTTTCTTGCATGAAAACTAAATCACCACTTTCCTTTCTTACTGTAACTGTGATTGAACGTTCATCAGAATAAGAATTACTTAATTCGTCTTGATAACTTATCTCAAATTCAATTTTTTGTGTTCCATCTTCTGCATTTCTTGCATCAATTGTAGTTTCAATTTCGGTTACATTATTAAGTGAATTAATGTAGATTAAATCTTGATTTGAAAAACTTATATCATCGTTTAATATTTTAATATAAACCTCTTTTGCTGTTCCTCTTGAATTTTCAATTATCAAATTTACATCACTCATGTCACTTATTTCATTTTCACTTAATGAAATTTGTAAAACGGGAGGTGAAACTATTCTTAATGTACTGAAAACTTTTTTATAAATTACACCTCTATTGGTTGTATCTGAAGTTGAATAAGTATCACCCACTCCGAAGAAATCTAACTCAATTGAATAAATCCCTGTCTTTGCATTTTCATTTACTTTAAATGGAACGGAAATTGTTATTTGAGCACCGGGACTTAAATCACCTATGTTTATGTTTTTCTGTATAGTAATTTCACTCGTTGCCCTTACTTCTAAACTCAAACCTGAAACTGTTGTTGTTCCCATGTTTGAAACAACTAAATCTAATGTTGCAAATTCACCTGGTCCAACCTGTGAAGGATTAATTGAGTTGCTAACTATTGAAAATGTTGCATTTCCAAGTCCCATTCCTAATACTAAAAATGTTAGTACCAAGCATAATGTATTTATCTTATTCATTCATTTTCACCTTATTTTATTGTTCTCTTGTATTGAATCTATTCTACCATCTTTAATGTAAACTATTCTATCACAATAACGAGTTAACTCTTCATTGTGTGTTACCATAACAATTGTTTTACCTTTTTCATTTAACTCTTTGAAAAGTTTTATGATTTCATCTCCTGTTTTTGTATCTAAATTACCTGTAGGTTCATCCGCAAAAATAATTGGTGGATCATTTGCCAAAGCACGTGCAACAGCCACTCTTTGCCTTTGTCCACCACTTAACTCCATGGGCTTATGGAATTCTCTACCTTTCAAACCCATTTCATTTAAAAGTTCAAACGCTTTCTTTTCTCTTTCCTCTTTATTAACATCATAAATCATCATAGGTAAAGACACATTTTCAAGAGCATTTAAACTTGGGATTAAATTAAATACTTGAAAAACGAAACCTACCTTTTTACCTCTAAAGTATGCAGTTTCATCCTCACTCATTTCATTTATGAATTCTCCTTCAACAAAAATTTCACCACAAGAAGGAACATCTAATAAACCCATCATATGTAAAAGAGTACTTTTACCAGAACCTGAAGGACCCAATATTGCTAAAAATTCACCTTCATAAATATCTAAACTAAACTTCTTAAGTGCTTCAACAATATTATCATTACCCATATCATAAACTTTACAAACTTGTTTCAATTCAATTAATTTTTTTTTCATTTTATTCCTCTTCGAGCATCTCATTTATTTTTTTTATCTTATGGTTAAGTTTTTTAACGTCTTTTATCAATTTAATTCTTTTTTTAACTTCACTGGAATTTAAATCATTATACTTATTCTCAATTTCATCTAATTTTGAAACTTTTGAAGTGAAAGTATCATATTGTTTTTTCAAAGTGTTTTTAATTAAATTATAAAAATTATGTTTTGATTTAACATAAACTCTTTTAGTTCTTGGATGTGGAATTCTTTCAACCATATCCATTTTTTCTGCTTGTTTAATTGTATTACTTAAAGTTGCTAAACTATATTTTGTTTTCGTAGCTAACTCTTCCATACTAATCTCCTTATCAGAAATTAAAAGGATGAACATCATCTTCTGTAAAATTTTAGGATGATTATATTCATTACCTGTTTTTAAAAGTAATTTTTCAAGTTCTCCATCTAATTTTTTCATTTTGGAATTCATTGGTAATATTAAAAAAGAGATTATTTAAAAAGCTATTTTTAACAAATATTAAAAATAACTATAACTCACCATTAATTTCTTTTTCAAGTTTATCAAGGAAATTTTTGAAATATTCTATTCTTTCTTTCCCAATTTCTTTTGCTTTATTAGTATGTAATTTATCTACAATGAATTTAAGTTTAGTTTCATATTCGATATTAACACTATGTTTGCTTGCGTCTTGAATTCTCCCTTTTATACTTCCCCCTAAATTTTCCTTAATGTAATCCTCAATGTCAACTTTCCTGTAGAGGTAAGCATTATTTTTACCTACCCACATAAAACAACGAGCAAGACCAACAACACCAATTGTATCTAATTTATCTGCATCAAATAATATTTCTGCTTCCTTCGTTTGTGGAATGTTCCCTGTTCTGTACCTATGCGTAATTATACAATCTTGTATGTGTTTAATTTTATCTTCAGTAAAATCAAGGTTTTTTAATATGGAATATGCCATTTG
>CAYOAB010000014.1:2459-15046 GCA_964401875.1 Microcaldota archaeon | reverse complement strand
TGATTATTTAACTTTCATATTCAAATATCTTATATTTCTCCCCATGAACTTTGATTTAATTAAGAAGTTTTGTTATGGTAATTTTACTAGGGAAGACTATAATAAAGAATTTAATGGAAACGTTACACTTTTTTTTAAAGTATTGTTTATGCATATTGTTTCTCTTGTTTTAGGTTTCTGGTGGGCTTTTTTAGTATCCTTCATAGTTTTATTATTATTAGTTTCTGTTTCTCCGTTATCCATTTTAATTGGCATAATTTCAATGATTTTTATTTTACTTATATCAATTATTGTTGGAGTAATATATCTTTACATTAAATCTATTTTATATAGGTATATAATTAACTATTTTGGAGGTAACATAACTTTTAATGAAGTAAACACTCTAATAATATTTTCTTCAATTCTTTCAATACTTATAATGATGCCAATTAATTTATCTTATGCTATTTTGATTGGTTTTATAGTATCCACATTAACTTTACTTCTTTCTCTTTATGTTATGTATTTTATTTACAAGGAACTCATAAACAAATTTGGAATGCCTAAAAGTAACGCATTAAATGCAATCATAGTTTCATTTGTTTTAGAATTATTTCTTTCTCTCGGAGTTATAATTACTATTTATCTATTAATGCTATTTGTAGCATTTCTAATTCCAATTATCATAACTTTAATTTAAAAATAAAAAAAGTAGTAAAATTTATTCTAATTCTTCTTCTTCGCTTTCACTTTCTTCTTCATCACTTTCAAAATTATCTTCGGATTCATCATCTTCTGGTTCTTCATCTCTTGGTGCGGAACCATCAGTTTTTTCACCTACTGCAAATTTTCTCATAATGTTTGTAATTTTAACTTTAACGTTGTCTCCTTCCTTTACATCTTTTACGAAAACAACAAATCCGTTAACTTTACCTACTCCATCACCTTTTTCACCTATTGATTCAATTGTTAAATCAATAACATCACCAATTTTAAATGGTTTTGGCGTTTCTGGCCTTCTTTCGAAATTTCTTGGGCCTCTTCTGTCTCTATTTCTATTAAAATCTCTTTCCAAATAATTCACCATCAACCTGTTACAGATTGATCGCATTTAATTAGGAGGGATTTGTTTAAAAATATATTTTTTCACAATAATTTATGCGTAATATTAATTTTTTAATCTCTGAGATTAAGTCAAACTCCGAAGTTATGGCTATTATTGAATCACGTATGAAAGAGTTTGAGAAATTAGGTCAATCAAATGTAAATGAAATTTTTAATGAACTATGTTTTTGTTTAATGACTGCTAATTTCCGTGCGGATAGAAGTATTGAAATTCAAAGCAAAATTGGTAATGGTTTTATATCCTTTTCTGAAGATGAATTAAGCTTAAAATTAAAAGAGTACGGGCACAGGTTCCCAAACACAAGAACGCAATATATAATTGAAGCTCGTGAACATATTCCCGTTCTTTTAAGTAAAATTAAAAAAAATGATAGAAGAGAATGGCTTGTTAAAAATGTTAAGGGTTTAGGTTACAAGGAAGCAAGTCATTTTCTTAGAAATATAGGTTACAAAAATTATGCAATTTTAGATTTCCATATAATAGATTTACTTAACAATTGTAATATTATAAAAACAAGACCTAAAACATTAAATCCACGGATTTACATTGAAATTGAAAATTTACTTTCAGAAATTTGTATTAAAAATAAAATAACACAAAGTGAACTTGATTTAATTTTATGGTATCATGAAACAGGAACTATTTTGAAATGAACATGTCATAATATTTCTTTTCATTTTTGTTTAATTTTTTATCTTTATAAATTATAAAACCCTTACCTTTTTCTTTATCAAATGTAATTTCAAATCCAATTTCATTGTAAAAATCTTCAACTTTTTTATACAATTCTTCATCGTAACTTTTACTTAATGCATTATACATTATATCTTCAGGGTAAATATCTTCAACTATAAATGCAATTTTCATTTTTATAAGTGTCAATAACATTTCTTTAAGTAAAAATACACCTAATTCAGTACCTACAATATCAAGTTCTATATTAAACTGTGAATTTGATGGGGAATGATATCTCGCTCTTGGTGTTTTAACAAGTGTAATTGTAGAGTAGAGTTTTTCCTCCTTATCTTTCCAAACCTCTGCTTTCATGAAATGTTTACCTTTATATTCAAATTTCCTAATATTGAGATCATAAAAATCATCTTTATATTTTAATTTTTTAGGATAACCTGGGATATTCTTAGCGTTAAAAATTGAAATGTACTCTTCGTGAGTTATTTCGTGAGGTAATGACATAATAATATAAGAATGTTAAAAAATATAAAGTGTTAGGTTCAAGCTATAACATTAAGTAACCTAATCCTAAAATTATACCTAATGTTATTAGAGAAAGTATTGCGATATAGACTATTAAAGGTACAACTATTGTCACAATAGCTTCTATATTACCTATTTTATGCCATTCTCTCAACATAATATATTTAACATATAATCCGTAAATACCAAGAATCATTTGTATTATACCAACCATTATGGCAGGCATTGTGGTTAAACACATAATTGCATTAATGGGTATTATAGATATGGCTTGTATAATAATATATAAAATTAACCAAGGGATTGATACTAGATTAATTAAAAAGTATGTTCCGAAAGTGATTTTTAAATGATCATTTAATCCACTTTTACCTCTAAAAAACAATGCCACGTAGTATTCAACTATTCCAATTATACCAATTGAAATTAATGATATGATTGGACTTGCTAATATAAGAATTATTGACGCTATTAATATGTAATTGGTATCGCTAATTAACATCATTTCCAATAAACTGAAAGGAACTGTTATTAATATGTTAGCCACAGTAGTTATTAAAGTGGGAAGCATTTGGAAAATTGAATTGAATATTAAAAGATAAATTAGGATTTTTCCTAAATTATCTAAATTTTTAATTTTATCAATGGGTTCAATTGCCATATCTAAATATTTATTTATACCACTGGCACCCACTAAAGATAACATGCTTTCAATCAATTTAATGTATTTAGTAAAATATCCATAAACAATATGAATTGTATCTTGTTCTTCAATCGATTCCATATTTTCTTTTTTTACATGTTTCGCCATAATGTATTATTTTAATGTAATATTTTTTAAATGTGCATTTAACTGCTATATTTTTATATATTCTTTACATTATTATACCATGGATGATTTTGACAAGATAGCCAATGAAGCGGTTAAGAAAGGTGCTATTTTAAGTAATTTATTTTTTGATTCTAAAGAGGAAAGTGAAGAGATTGTTAAAAATCAGCTCACCCACTTATTAAAAAAGGTTTCAAAAGAGCAAGGTGTAATTTATAGTTTAGGTGTAATTGAACCTCCCATTAAAGAAGAGTATCCAGATGGTGTTAAGTATTTAAGTTCTGGTGAAATTAAAATTTTAACTAAAGATTTAGAATCACTTGTTCGTCTGGTAGGTTTATATGGGCCTGTTCACATTGAAATTATTAAACCCGATAAAATTAAACTTTCCCCCTCTCAGTTTGAATCAATAGTTAATCAATCTATTCTAATAACATATGCTCTTTCCCAGCACATTGTGCGTGCTTCAATTAAAGAAGAAGAGGAAGTTCAAAAGAAATTTTATATTAAAAATAAGTTGTTCCGTGATAATGTGATTAAAACAATTAAAGAAAAGGAATATCCAATTGAGAAATGTTTTAACAGTAAAGAGATATTGGATAATTATTATGAAAAAGGTAAGTACATAGCAACTTTTTCATTTAATATTCACGATTTCAATGAAGAGAATATAAATAAAAAGTTTGATGAACTGACAACTAAAATAAAATTAATTAAGAATATTCTTGATGTTAAAGTTTTAGATGAGGTCGAGCTAGACGAGGTTGATAAGATTAACAATGAAATTAATTATTATTCTAAGGTTAAACATTTAGTTATTGTTTTTGATGACATTTCAACATTATTCATTTTAGCTTTCCGTTTAGGTGCAGCTTACGTTAAATTAAATGTTCACAATAATATTAATATTGATTTCATGGAGTTCCAAGACCCGATAAATGAACTTTCACAGATAGTTTATGAACTCACTAATCATATTATAAAAAATAAATTAATGAAGGGGATTGAATGAAGAAAAGATTAGACGTTACACCAACAGGTATCCAAGGTTTTGATGATCTTGTAGATGGCGGGTTAGTTAAAAATTCTATAATTACTTTAACCGGCGGAGTTGCAACAGGTAGAACTACTTTTGGAGTTCAGTTTCTTTACAATGGTGTGATTAACGATGAGGAAAACGGAATGTTAATTTCATTTGAAGAACAAAAGAAAACTCTTTACCGTAACATGTTAAAAATGAACATTAATTTGAAAGCACTTGAAGATGAACAGAAATTGATTTTTATTAATTATCCTCCACATGAAGTGGATTTATTTTTTGAACAGGAAGAAACTTTAGTTAATTTGATTGACAAGTTTGGTATAAGTAGGTTGGTTATTGATACTGCTTCAATTTTAGGAATGTATTTTGATAACAATAGTAAGAGAAAGGAAGGTATGTTGAAATTGATTGACAAGTTAAGAAATTGGAAATGTACTACAATTTTAATAAATGAAAATTATGATAATCCAGATATTTCAAAAACCATGGAATCTTTATGTGATGGTGTGATTTACTTATATAACCCTCTCATAAAAGGAGTAAGAAAAAGAGGTATTGAGGTTTATGAAATGAGAGGTTCAAAACATTCAATGAGTGTGCATCCTATGCGCATAACTTCAAAGGGTATTGAAGTGGATTCTGATAAAGTTCTTGATATAAGTAAAAGTGATTAAATGGAAACTAAAGTAACTCCCTGGGACGTTGAAGGTTCAATAGATTATAGTAAATTGATAGAAGAGTTCGGTGTAAGTCCACTCTTTTCACCCATGAAGGAAAAGTTAACTTCAAGAATGAAGGAAGGTTCTCATATGATTAAGAGGGAATTCTTTTTTACGCACAGGGATTTAGATTTAGTTTTGAAAGATTATGAATCTGGTAAAGGGTTCTTTTTATACACTGGAAGAGGGCCAAGCGGTAATATGCATTTGGGACATTTAATTCCTCTTTTATTCACTAAATATTTACAAGATGCATTTGATGTTAACTTATACATTCAAATAACTGATGATGAAAAGTACCTTTACAAGAAAGATAGGAAATGGAAAGACATTGATGAATTTACAATTGATAATATTAAACATATTGCAGCTCTCGGGTTTAATCCGGATAAAACCTTCATTTTCCGTAACAGTGAATATATTGGAAATGTATACCCCATGCTTAACACAATAAGTAAAAAAATAACATTTTCAACGGCCAAAGCTGTATTCGGTTTCACGAATGAAACTAACATAGGATTCATTGGATTCCCCGCATATCAAATCATGCCAACATTTTTTGAAAAGAAAAGATGTTTAATTCCTGCAGCGATTGATCAGGATCCGTATTGGAGAATTCAACGTGATTTCGCTGAGAGTTTAGGTTACTTTAAAGTTGCAGCAATACATTCTAAATTTTTACCTCCACTTACAGGAATGGATGGTAAGATGAGTTCAAGTAAATCTGCAACTGCAATTTTCCTTACTGATGATGAGAAAACAGTAAAAAATAAAATTAATAAGTATGCCTTCTCAGGTGGGCAAGTTACTCTTGAAGAGCATAGAGAGAAAGGGGGAAACACTGAAGTTGATGTTCCTTACCAATGGTTAAAAATATTTTTTGAATCTGATGATGAAGAGTTAATGAAGATTAAAAGGGAATACGAAAGGGGAAATTTGTTGAGCGGTGAAATAAAGAAAGTAATAATTGATAAAATCAATTCCTTCTTAAAGGCCCACCAAGAAAAAGTAAAAACCGTTGATATAAACAAGTACATGTACACAGGCCAATTAGCAAAAGAAATGTGGAAAAAAAAGTATTTGCCTAAAGATTAGATTAAGAAATTTGTTTGTATGCCTCTTGTGCTTTTTTAACATAATTTAATCCAATGTAAAGTCTTCCCTTCTTATTAATTTCTCCTCTTTTTTTTGCATATGCATCAATTTCACTTTGTGCTTCTGCCATCCAATCATTTCCATATTTTTCTTTTAATTTTTTAAGTGTTCCTGGTCCGGCATTGTATGCTAATGCAATTTCTTCAATTGTTTTACAATCATAATCATTCACTAATTTAGATATGAATTTTGCCATGTATTTAACTGATAAATCTGGGTCATTAATAACCTTTTCAAAACTATCTCCTTTTTCAAGTAAACCTTCAAGTGTTGGTTTTGTAAATTGTCCTAACCCGTATGAAGTTTCATTATATTCTCCGTTAGTATTCATCATTTTTTTAAGAGTTTTAGGGTTATTAATATTTTTTGCCACTTCATACGCTCTATTCTTATCCTTATCCCCAGAAAATTCAGTAATTATAATCATAGGTATAAATTTCTCATCTATTCCATATTGCTTACTATATTTTTCTATTGAATCTTTAATTGGTTTAAATTGTATTTCATTTTTCATTTGTTTATTTTCGGTAGTGATAGTAGGTACAAATTCTGTTCCATTTGAAACCTTTTTTATCGGTATTGATTCTTTTGTATTCTTAATATTTCTTAAATCATCTTGAACTCCAACGGGTTTAAACCATTTATCTGTTTTTGAATTTAATTTTAATACATGATTTACTAATTTCTTTTCAGCACTATTCAAATTTATATTTTCTTTATTTAATGCCTTGTAAATTTTCTCAGGATCAAATCCTCTACTCTCTAACCAATTCATGGTATTAGATGTAAAATGATTTTTATAATCTTCCTTTTTAGTAGTAGCAACATTATTCATAAATAAACTCTCTCAATCAATCTTTTTTAATATTTCTATTTAAAAAAATTAAACATTTTTTTCAGCAACGATTGAAGCCATTTTTCGTTCCATTTCTATGCTTTCTAATAAAGCTAAAAGTTCTCCCGTTTTTTGTATGTTAGATAAAGCTTTATTTTCTGCATTATAATAGTTTCTTAACGCTGCGATACCACTAAAACCTTCATTTTTCCTTGAAAGATCTAACGCATCACCCGCTGACCTTAAGGGAGTATATGTTTGTTTAATTTTTATGGTGTTATGTTTAATTGCGGTTTCAGGTTTCATTACATGTGTAATGTGCGAATTTGAATTTCTTTCATTTAACAATTGTTCTGAAGTGCTTTCTACTAACCTTCCTGCTCTTGATTCATGCCATTTACCATTTATTTTAACTATAACATGTGTTGGGAATTTTTTATCCATTTCATTCATAGTCTTAACGTGTCTTCGGACTTTTTTTTCAAATGTATCTAAATGTTTACTTTTTTCATTCCTTATTAATATCATACTACCATCAGGCAATTCATTTAATTCATTTACATTTAATTTTTTTCCCACATTAACATACCCGTCTTCTTTTAAGGTATAAGGTAGTTCACAAGCATCTACGCCCATACTTTCTTTACTTTCACTATTTTTAAGTTCGTAACCTAACCATTGCCCAATCATAACTGCGTAGGTGGCACATATATCTTTTTTATTTTCCTTTTGTAGTTCTTCATGGAAATTATTTACAACTTCAAGTATTTGGTTTTCAGATAAATCACCAATTTTTAATTTAACTTCTTTAAATTTTCTTTTAGATTGAAATTCTTTAATTGTATTTCCATCTAAAGTTAGAATTCCATTTTTTACTCTATTGTTTTTTTCAATTATTTCACAATATAATTTCACATCTAAATTAGTAGATATTTTTGTTCCATTATAATGGTTCAATAATTCTTTAGGATTTATATTATTTTGTAATAAAGATTTTTCTGTAGGGTTTGACATTTTTATAATTTCATTTTTAGTAGTAGTAATTGCCATACATTTCACTCTCAATCAATCTTTTTTAATATTTCCTTTTTTTTAAAAAGGTATTTAAATCCTGAATCGAATAATATAATTTATGTCTAACAAGAAATCAATGCTTTTAGGTTTGGCCCTCACAACAATAATTACTACGGGAAATATAAAACCTGAATCAATTGAATTTGATAAAGCTCACGGTTCAAATAAACCTGAAATTATTCGTGTTATAGGTGTTAAAAATATTAATAAGGAAATTGTTAGGAAAGCTAAAGAATTCTTAGGTACACAATATATTTTTGGTGGTAGAAACACCACTCAATTACCCGGAATTGACTGTTTAGGTCTTCTCTTTAAATCAATTGAGAAAGTTACAGGTGAAGGTTGGAGAAAGTGGAGTGTTATTCCTTCAAAATTGCTTAAACAGTTTGATCAAAGTAAAGAAAAAACAATTTACAATGGAGAAATTAAAGATAAAAAATTCATAAATGATAATTTTAAAGAAGGTGATATTCTCTTTTTCTTACTTCCATATAAAAATGATAAAGATGTTCCTGTTAGAAAAAATAACAATTTAGATTTATGGGTGTGGCATGTTGCCATCTATTCTGGTAAGGGTAACATTATACACGCTTCCTCTTTTGATGAGAATTATTCCGTCCTTGAAGAAAATTTATTTGATTTTATTAAGAGAAATAATATGACGGGTATTATAAAAACTAATTTTATATTAAAATAATTATCCTTCTCTAATTAAGTTATGGATATTCATGAAGTTATTAGAAAGCATGTTTTGAAGAATGCTTACGATTATGGGAAGGCATCCCCCGGTAACATTGTAGGTAAAATCATAGCAGAAAACCCTGATGCCAAAAAGGACATGAAGACCACAATGGGCCTAGTGAACGATATTGTTAATCAAGTTAATTCTATGAGCAAGGAAGATATTGAAAAGGAACTTTCAAATTATACCTTTGAAGAAAAGAAAGAGGAAAGTAAAGAGATTACAATCCCTGATGCGATTGAAGGTGAAGTTGTAACGAGGTTTCCTCCTGAACCGAATGGATGGCCGCACATTGGGCATGCTAAAGCGTTCACGCTTTCATGGACAATTGCTAAGAAGTATAATGGTAAAGTAATTTTAAGGTGGGACGATACTAACCCTGAAGCTGAGAAGAAAGAATTTGTTGATTCAATAAAAGAAGGTTTAACGTGGTTAGGGTTAGATTGGGATAAAGAGGTATATTGTAGTGATTATATTTCTAAAATGTATGAATTGTGTGATGTTTTAATTGAAAATAATGACGCATATGTTTGTAATTGTAAACAAGAGGATATAGCTAAAGGTAGGGAATTGAAAAAGAGATGTGATTGTGGTAAGAATTCCGTTAATAGGAATTTTGAATTGTGGAGTAAAATGTTAAGAGGTGAATTTGAAGAAGGTGAATATATTGTTCGTCTAAGGGGTGATATGAGTTCACTTAACACAGTTATGCGTGACCCCACTCTTTTCAGGATAATTAAAACAGCTCATTACAGGCAAAACAATAAATTTAATGTTTGGCCAACGTATGATTTCCAAGGGCCAGTTATGGATTCAATTATAGGTATAACTCATCCTATACGTTCAAAGGAGTATGAGTTGAGAGATGAGTTATATGTATATTTACTTAACAAATTAAATTTACGTGTGCCTTCTATGATTACTATTTCACGTTTAGCTATTAAGAATGCCCCAATTTCAAAGAGGTTATTGAGACCTTTAGTGGAGAGTGGTAAATTATGGGGTTGGGATGACCCTCGTCTTCCAACACTTTCTGGGTTGAGAAGAAAAGCAATTTCCCCGGAAGCTATAAAGAAATTTGTTCTATCTTTTGGTATAAGTAAAGTTGAAAGTGAACCTACTCTTGAAGCGTTGTTTATTGAAAATAAAAAAATAATTGAACCCGTTTCACCTCATTACTTCTTTGTTTCAAACCCTAAGAAAGTTAAAGTAATCAATGCTAAAAATGAAAAAGTTGTGATGCATTTACATCCTTCAAATAAAGAATTAGGTGAGAAAAGTTATGAGGTTAACAATGAATTCTTCATTGATGAAAATGATTTCAATTCTTTAAACAAAGATGAAATATTTAGGTTGAAAGAACTTTATAATGTTAAAATAATTGAGAAGAAAGAAAATGAATTAATATGTGAATTTGCCGGTAAAGATTTAATTCAAAATTCTAAAAAGATACAATGGGTTTCTTCAATAAATTTTATTCCTGCTATAATTTACAATTTTAACGATTTACTTAAAGAAGGTGAATTTAACGAGGAAAGTTTAGTTGAATTAAAAGGATATTGTGAAAAGGTTTGTGAAAAATTAAATGAAAATGATGTTATACAATTTGAGAGGAAAGGTTTTTACAAATTGGATAACAAAAAAGAAATGAAATTCATAAAAGTAGATTAGTTTTTCTTTTTCTTTTCTTTCTTAGGTTTTTCTTCTGGTGGTGGAGGTGGGCCTTCATAATATTTCTTCCCATATTCCTTTTCTTTTCCATCCCCTTTTCCTTTATATGGTAATGCATTTTTAATTTTTTTACCTAAAATTCCTTGAACTATATTATCAAACATTCCTCTTATCCCTTTACTTTGTTTTTTACTTTCCTTGAAAGCTTCAGGGCCTAACAATTTCTTTTGTAATTCTTCAACTTCAAGTTGTGCTTTATCTTTTTTGAATTTAATTTCTTCCTTAAATTTAATTTCCTCTTTAACTTTTTCTTCTTTCTTCTTATTCTCTTCAATTTTCCTTTCCTTTTCTTTGACTTTATTTTTCTCCTTTTCTTTTATTTTCTCTTCAATTATTTTCTTTTCATTAACTACTTTTTCTTCTTTCTTTTTATTTTCTTCTTTGTATTCCTTTTCCTTTTCAATTTCTTTATACTTGTTTTTCTCTTCCTCGGTTATGTTTCTATCTTCAACATATTTTTTTTCTTTATATTTCTCTTCCTCTTCTTTTTTCTCTATTTGTTTTTGTTCTTTTTCTTTATGTTCCTTTTCTTCTTTCCTTTTCTTCTCTTCAATTTCTATTTGTTCATTGTACTTGAAATGCCAGTCATCCTTAACACTATAATCTTTACTTAAAGTTCCTTGCTGTTCATCAATAATTATATCTTTAATTTGTAAATTAGTTGTTATGGAAACTTCTGTATCTTTCTTTGATTCTGCTTTACTTTCACCACTTTTAAATTCAATTTTAGGTGGCGGAGTTTCAACTTTAATTTCACCAACCTTAAATTCATTCTCAATTCGACTTTTAAATTCCGTTTCCTTGGCCTCCTTTTTCTTTTTCTTTAACTGTTTTTCTTCCTCTTCTTTCTCTTCTTGTCTCTTATACATTGTATACTTATCGTTTTCGGCCATACACTATTATATTAATTCAAACCTTTTTAATTATTTTAAGTAAATCTTCAAATTTCTCTAATTCATAATCAGCTTTATCTTTCCCTTTAAATTCTTGACCATATTTAGCTAAACACGTTTTCATTCCCAACTCTTTCGCTCCTTTAATATCTCTTCCTGGATTATCTCCAATAAATATAACTTCACTTGGTTTCATTTTGAGTTTACTTAACGCTAATTGAAATGAGGAAGGATGCGGTTTAAAATTCAAAGTATCTGAATGTGAAACTATAACTTCAAATTCATCTTCCAAACCAGAAAGAATCAACCTGTCCCAGATTTTATTTCTCGGTGCATCTGAAACGATTCCCAATTTTAATTTCATTTTTTTTAATTTGTTTAATGTTCTTTTAACTCCATTGTATGGTTTGATTATTTCATATTTTTTCTTTATGTATGCAATAATTCCTGCATGTTGTATTTTCTCTGCTAAATTGATTTCTAAATTGTATGGTTTAACAACATCATAACATGTCTTTTGATATTCTATTCCTTTCTCTTCATAAATCTGGAATATTCTATTGTAAATTTCTTTTTCTCTTGCTGGTAGGCCTTTCTTAACCATTGCTTTAGCTGTTGCTTTGGCCGTTTCCCTTTTGTAATACATAAAGTCAAGTAATGTGTTGTCCATGTCAAATAGAATTCCTTTAATCATATGATATAATTTCGAATATTTATTTATAAAATATATGCAGGGAGTGAGATGCTCGCAAATGCTTTGCATTTACTGCCCCTTACCTTGCTATCGCAAGCTAAGGTTTGAACTCACGAATGATTTAATTATAGCCAGCGAGCTCAAGAGGAGCACGAATTATTCAATTTTGCCTCACGGAGGCAAATGCTGGCAAACGTTTCACGTTTGCGGCATGCCAAACGGCTTTGCCGTTTAAGCAATTACCGGGGTTCATAAGGGGCGGAAGCGCCCTTATGCAGGGAGTGAGATTTGAACTCACGAATCCGCTGGGGAACTAGGTCCTAAGCCTAGCACGTTTGACCGCTCCGTCATCCCTGCATAACCTTTTCCCACTCCACGGCGTTTTACGCCTGGACAGGGTAAAAGGCTTAACCCAAAATTTTCAATGTGTGGGGCACTTCCGTCCCCCTTAAACCCCTCGGTATTTTTTGCCCGTGGCAAAAAATGAGGATTTATTATTGGATTATAAATTAGATTTATACTTAAATTATTTAAAAAGTATTTGAAAATG
>CAYOAB010000014.1:0-2359 GCA_964401875.1 Microcaldota archaeon | reverse complement strand
TAAGGATTAGTTTTTGAAATGTTCCTTGTAAAGTTTAACAAATTTCTTTTCATTTTTCTCATTAACTTCTCTAATGTATGGAAATATTTTCACATCTAAATCCGTTTTAACTTCAAATTTTTTGAACACATTTAATTCAATTAACACTCTTAACAATGCAGTATCTGCAACGCAAGGGTTCATTCTTGCAGCGAAACCTGTTTCACTAAAAAAATCCTTTTTATAAAAATATGATAACCATTGCGGTTCATCCTTGTTATCGTATTTACATACTTTAGTAGGGTCTCAGGAAAAAGAGCCATTTTTAATTGCTTGTGCAAAAACACCGTTATATTTACATTCAGTACAACTTATTCCGTCATCATACATTTCAAGGCCAAGTTCTCCAGCCAATAATTGAATATTACCAAACGCGTTATGTTTATTAATTGCATCAGTTCTCAAATTCATTTTTACAGGGAAGTTATAAGTTCTACCTTGATATTGTATAATTCCATTTTCTTTGTTTAATATTAATTTTTTTTCTTTCATGTTTTATTCCTCTTTTTTCTTTTTATATACTTTTCTATATTTTAGTTTCCTTTTCAAATTGTTCTGAAAATCTATACTTCAAAGATTCTACAAGGTTTTTTACTGGAGTTCTACCTAAATTGAATTGACATTGATATAAAAGACCTTTAAGTAAATGTTCTGCATCTTGTTTTTCAAATTCAATTACTATCTTCTTTTTTAAACAATCTCTATTTTCTGAATTCTCATCCGCAAAAACTAAATTTCCCTTAGGATTTATGTAAGGACTATACCATGAATTATTAAATTCTCGTATTAATGAAAAATGTGAATATTCATTTTTATTTTTTTGATTGTTTTCATTTAACTGTGGTATTGGTAAAGTATAACCTACAAAGAACATTGGTGGATAAAATCTTTCACTGAAAAAATGTTCTGCACATCCTCCACTGAACGGATTATTATTTTTTTGTAAATTGTTAACATAATCTAATAATTCTGTTCCATTATTCTTTAGAACACTATCCATTTTCATCTGTTCAATCCATTTCATTACAATAATAAATAATGTAGTTTCTGTTGAATGGTATGCTGCTAATGTTTCGTAATCATTTCTAATTATTGGCCTCATTTCAATTGCACGACCGAACGGATCAATAGTTTCATAAGGAGTAATATCCTTCTTGTAAATACGTAAATCAAAATGTTGACTTCCTCCAATTATAATTTCAATTTTTCTATTTTGCTCGTCAGTTTTTGTCCAAGTATACCCCTTATTTTCATAATTATATTGTCCATTTTCTAACAAATATTGACTTACAATTGCACACATTTCATAAGGTGTACTAAAACCATATTTTTGATAGTTCCACATTCCTTTTGGTTTTAATATCAATGAGGTAATTCTCCCCCCAAACAAATCAATGTCAGAAACATTAGTTTTTTCGGTTATGATTCCATTATTTCTTTTAATTTTCCAAACGTATTCTTCCGAATTTCTTAAAATTCCGTTCAATATTCTTTGATATTGTTCCTTAAACCCATTAGGGAATTCATTAAAATATCCCTTTTCATGAATATATTTGATTTTTTCAAATGCATCTTTTAAATCTATACTTTTTTCTATATAACAACTTTCACTTTTTTTGAATTTTTCAATTTTACTTCTAATTCCATTTCTTTCAAGTTTCTCTATAGCTGAAGGGAAAATTAAATATTCTAATCTCATATCTTTTCTTTAATACAAATAGAATTTATATACCTTACGATATGAAAATCAATGTAAATTATTTTTTCAATTTCACCTCACGGAGGTGAAATGAGTACAAACGCAAAGCGTTTGTGTCATGCCAAACGGCTTTGCCGTTTGAGCATTACCGGGGTCTTAAAGGTGTTACTTCGGCAAAGCCGAAGGGCATGTTTATTCATTTATGAATAAACAGGGCGGATGCGCCCCTTAACGGGCTCAAAGGGATGCTCGTAAATACTTTGTATTTACGGCACTTTTTTTTTTAATTTAAAAAAACTTTCGTCCCCTTAACCTTCATTCTTTTAATTTGTAAAAATTGTTTTTAAATTTCGCTTACAAAGCGAAATTACCGGGGGGTTTAAGGGTGTTACTTCGGCAAAGCCGAAGGGCATGTTTATTCATTTATGAATAAACAGGGCGGATGCGCCCCATAACGGGCTCAAAGGGATTCGAACCCTTGACCTACGGATTTCTCAAAAATATTTTTTGTATTTTTCCGACCTAACTACCTTTTTTAGGGGGGTTAGGGCAGAGCTCTCGGGGAAGGGACTCTTCTTTGATTCCGAAGGAATCTAAGATCCCTTTCGGCTTCGCCGAAAA
>CAYOAB010000013.1:0-15117 GCA_964401875.1 Microcaldota archaeon | reverse complement strand
TGCTGTGTAAATATTATGTTAGATTTTTTCCATTTAGTACCACTCTTAATAACACTCATGGCCTCTTTTCCTCTCTTTTTAATCTCTTCATCTTGCATAACATTTTTTATAACTTCATTAATGTTCCCTGATTCTACTTTCCTAAATATTTTTCTCTTAAATTCACTTGCAATAAACAAATTTGTAGTTTCAGGATTTTTATTTAACAACTTTTTAATTTCATTGATATCATTGACAACTTCTTCAATTATTCTTTCCTTTTCATTTTCAATTTCATAATCTCTTTGTACCAAATCTACTTTCTTAATTTGTTCATTCACAATGAAAGTATTGTTACCTATTTTGTGCCACATCTCTTCACAAAAGTGTGGTGCTAAAGGTGTCATGAGTTTCAACCAGTTTGAAAATATTTTTTCATTTAATGGTTTACCTCTTCTTATACTCCACTTAATATCATTTGTAAATTTGTAAATTAAATTGTTAACTATTGTTCTCAAATCCAACTTTTCATATGCTTCAATACATTCATTCATGTACATATTACATTTGAGTTCAAGCCATACATTTTCTTCTTTTGATAAATTGTTTGACATTTCGTTCATGAAATATAATTTACTTATTATTCCTTCCACCATTTTTTGATTGAAATCTGTATCTTCACCAATTTCAGAAATTCCTGTTACTGAAATTCTGATGGGGTCCGGTCCATACTCTTTAATTGCTTTTCTAAGTGGTAATATATTACCTAAACTCTTACTCATTTTCTGTCCATCCATTAAAACGAAACCATTAACCACAATCCCTTTAGGCCATTTATCTTTTTCTAAAATACCGGTGTGATTAAATATAAAGAAAGGTAAATGATTGTAAATTAAATCTGCACCGGAATGCCTACTATCTAAGGGGTACCAATACTTAAAACTCTCTCGTAATTCAATTAATTCATTAAATTTCCCTTTACCTAAAATAACATAGTCCCACTCATCAATACTTAATGGTCTCTTGAGTAAATGTTTAACTGTATAAAATGCCATGTATAAAGTGGAATCTGAAAGAGCTTCAATCATTTTAGTTTCATCGAATGGGAATTTAGTTCCCAATCCTGTTGCTCTTGTACATGCCTTTTCATGTAACCAGTTTATTGCATATTCAAAATCTTTCTTTCTTTTTTCTGGGATAACATTCATTTCATTTAAACATTCCCTTGTTTTTTCTTTCCACTCCTCATTATCATAATTTATGAACCACTGGTCATCAAATATTTTAACTTCTACGAGTCCACCACACCTACATTTAACAGGTCTATTAAGAATCTCATGTAATATGATAGCTTTATTTTCATTTAACAATTTTTCTTTAACTTTTTCTCTTGCTATGTCAACTTTAAGTCCTTTAAATTCTCCTTCACTCATTACTCCGTTAAGTAATTCTTTTCTGTAAACTATTTTTGTTGCTTCTTCAAGCTTTTCATCATTCAATTCAATAATTTGCATTTGTTCCACAATTGTTTTAGCTGGTATTTCTCCTAATTCCTTTTCACTTTTAATGATTGATATAACCAATTTATCTGCTTCTATTTTACCTATTGCTGTAACAAGTGCGACGTAATCAAATGGTGCATGAGCTGGAACGCTCATAACTAACCCTGTTGCGTTTGTTGGGTCCACAAATTCAGCGTTAATAATGTTAATTTTTTTATTTACAAATTCATTCAATGCTTCCTTCCCAACAAAATATTCTCCTAAAACTGTTTCAATTATTTCAACTTTATGATCTTGAATCTTTAACTTTTCTACTGCATATTGTGAAACGTAATAGATCTCATTATCCATTTTAATTTTAACATATTTCGCATCTTTTTTTACCCATAAATTGGTAATTCCGTAAATTGTTTCAGGTCTTAATGTACCTGTTATAATATATCCATCCTCAAACTTAAATTTCAAACAAACAAATTCACCCATTTCAGGATCAACATCTCCTTTAGTGTCATGTCCGCCCACTGCATTGTTACATTTAGGACAATAAGGTACTGGGTGTTTACCTTTTGAAATTAATCCCATTTCTTTCAATTTATGAAACTGCCACGTAATATAACTGTTAAATTCTGAATCAAAAGTATAAAATTTCCTTCTCCAATCAATAGCGAAACCCATTTCACGCATACCGTGTTCAATTTCTTTACTGAAACTCATAACCAATTCTTTAGGATTGGTGAGTGATTCTGCATACTTTCTATCCATTCCGTAAATGTTAGTGAATATGTCCATAAGTTCAGGGTCCTTTTCTTCCACTCTTTTGGCCATGGCCATAATAGGTGTTCCCGTAACGTGGAATGCCATGGGGAAAAGAACATTATACCCGCTCATTCTCTTGTAACGTGCGTAAGCATCAGTAATTGTGTATGTCCTTGCATGTCCGATATGTTGTGGGCTGTTAGGATATGGGAATGCAGCAGTTAAATAAAATTTCTTATTCCCATTAACGTTCGATTCATAAACTTTATGGCGTGACCATTCTTCTTGCCATTTTTGTGAAATTTCAGTAAACATCATAGAATAATTCATTAACGGAAAGTTTTAAAATATAATTAGTTTAATATAAATTAGTATGAGGTCTTCCTACATTTCAGTATTAATGTTTTTGTTTCTTTTATGTAGTGTTTATGCTATCAATCAGGATGGATTTGAACTTCCGCCAGTTAATATTGATTCCGGTAATTCTAATCCCTCAACTTCTCCTTCTAGTTCACAAGGTTCATTCATGCCTCAAATGCCAGTTGATTTTGCAAACATTTTAGCTGCAGGTATGGTGGGTATTACAATAGGAATTTTACTTGCAGCACTTGCTTACATGATAGGTAACTTCTTCGGTTTTCCTCAAATGATAGGTTGGTCAAAAAATCAACTTTGGGAAAGCATTTATACAATGGTTTTAGTTGCAACAGTTCTTGTTTTTTCACTAGTAGTTTACTTATTTCCAATTGGTGTTCCTGAAGCATTAGAATCAAATTTACAAATATCATTCCCTGAAAAGGCAGCATTAAGTTTAGATAACGTAATTCATGGTGAAATAGATTTAAGTGATTTGCCAAAGGATAAAAAGGAAGAACTTGAAACAAAAGGTTTTATAACAAACGAAAATTTGGGTATTACAAATATGTTTTTCACAACATATTCACATCAAATTGGTTTGAATGTGGTTTATAATATTTTCACAATGGAAATAGGAACAAACATAAGGATGTTTTTTCAGGGATGGAATAGTTTTTTTGCAGAAGGGGATGCAAAATTCAGTGGACAATTTCTACCAGGATTCAAAAAAATAATGAACCTTTCCGGCACAATTTCAAATTATTTACTTACACTACTTGTAGTTCTTTATTCACAAATGGGGTTACTTATATTTATTTCAGGAGGTTCAATTTTTTTATTTACATTTGGAGTTTTTTTTAGATGTATACCAATTACACGAAAATTAGGTTCAACTTTAATTGCCCTGTTTATAACATTATATTTTGCATATCCTGCATTTGTTTTATTTGTTTTCTCTGAAGAAATGTATGGCACTATGACAGAAGAATTTGCTGGAGTGTATATGGATGAACAATGGGTTGAAGGATTAGAAGGTGTTGACCCCAATGGTATTGTTGTTGTTGGTCCTTATGGTTTAAATCAACTTGAATCCACCTCTTTAAAAGAAGGTGAAGTTGTTTTAAGATTTTATTCATTCATATTTCCTGAATATAATTACACTGTTAAAAAAGGAAGTTCAATTGTATGTTCGGGAACAAATAAGTTAGGTGAAATAGTTGAATGTGACTTACAAAAATTTGGTCCGGCAAGTTTAACTGTTAATCCCAATTCAGATGATTTCAAAAATAAATTGGAAAAAGCACTAAAGGAATCTGATTTAAGTTTATCGGGAACTCCTGTTATATATACCATTTTGTTAAGTCAAAATAATGGGACGGATACATATTATTACCCCTCACAAGCAAAACCACTTCAATTCAAAGTATACTTTTCAAAAAAATGTTCAAGTGATTTATGTTACCAATACACAACACAAGTTTCATCACTTCTTGAGTCAAATGTAACAAAAGACGTTAGAAAACAAATATTGGGCCCAGTTGCAGAAGAGTTGAAAGAAGGGTATCCCGAAGGTAAAGCTGCAGATGTAACTTTATTTGCAACAAAGGCAGCTATTTTAGGTTTAACAGGTTACTTTTCAGGGGGGAATTATGAAGCAATTTTAGTTGCAACAGGATTACTCTTTAAGAGTGATATTAATGGTTTTGTTTATGATGAAATAACTTGTGATCCTTACACAAATATGATTGCAACAGATTATTTCAAAGAGGGTGTTTCTACCTATCCTGAAAAAGCAGGTGCTACTGAAATGGGTTTTATAGATTCAATGAAAGATTATTTCACAACAGATTTCAGTTTCAAAGATTTTTTTAAAACATTAACTACTAATGTAAAAGATTATTATGGTAAATCAGATTATATGTCTTGTTCTGGAGGGTTAGGTGTTGTTGAAGGAGGACAAATAACTTCCCTTGTAGGAAGTGTTCTTGTGGGGACAGGGTTAAAATGGCAGAGTATGCACATTACTACTTTATTAGCTCCAATTGTTTATGTTTTTATTTCATTCATTTACACAATTATATTTTGTGTAACATTCTTTAAATCTCTCTCAGAGAGCATTGGCGGTGATTCTTCACTATTAGGTTTAGGAAAATTATTATGAGGTATAACATGGCATGTGATGTATTATTTACAGCAACAAATTTCGTTCAAGGAATATTTCTTTTATTAAGTGTAGTTGTAGGACTAATTGTTGTAATCACTTCGTTATTCTATATGTTCGGAAGTTATTTTAATGAAGAAAAATACAAATCTTTTGCTAAAAAGGAATTTTACAATTTAGCTATTTCATTATTTTTACTTACTATGTTTTTACCCATTGTTTCAATCGTTCAATCTGTTACATGTGATAGTGGTGTTTCAATGTATGATTATACTATTACACGAATGGACACTGTTCTTTATGGTGAAATATATCCTATCATAAGTAATGTTTACAAAATGACTATAATGCAATCAGGCATGGCGGGTTTAAAAATTAATTTTGGTCCAGGTACTTTTAAACCATTAGGTTTTCTGAGTGAATTTTCAAAATCATTATCACTAACCAATTTCATTATGGAAATGATGTTTTCAAGTATTTACATTCAAAGTTTAGCATTAGCATTTTTGAAAGTAACAAGTTTCAACATATTTTTCCCACTGGGAATTTTGTTTAGGGGAATGCCATATTTACGTGATTATGGTAATTTTCTTTTAGCATTCTCAATATCACTTGCCACTATATTTCCTTTCATGTATTATGTGAGTTTACAAGCTTATTATGATGTATTAGGGGAAATGAATTTCAAAGATTCCGTAATGGAAATAATCTCACCTACTGGTTGGTTTTCATCTTCTATGCAATTAGTGGATTCAAGTACTTTTTACTTTTTATCTTTCTTTGAGTATGATAGTTTAAGGGATATGTTTTTTACATTTGGTAGAGTATTATTCCTTGCAGTAGGTATTCCCGCTTTAACAATTATATTCACTGTCGCTTGTACGAGTTCAATATCAAAGTTTCTTAAAGAGGTTGGTGCATAATGGTTGATTATTATACAATGATATTTGCTATTTCAGCACTTCTAGTGACTATACATTTTGGTTTCGTTGCACTCTCTTATATGTTCTCAAAAGTTCTTTCAAATAGTTCTTTGGAAGGTTTTTCAAAACATGAATTTCAACAAGCGATTTTTTCATTAATTATTTTAGGTTCAATTTTTGCAGGTATTTTAGTTATAAATAATTTATTTTGTGTTTCATTAATGCAAACTGGTTACACTACCTCTTGTGTGCCCACTGATTTTAGTTTTGATGGCATGCAAGGTGTTTTACATGTTAATGTTGCTCGCGCTAAACTCAGTATGTTTTACAATGATGTTAGAGTTCTTGCTAAGGGAGCTGTTAAAGCATATGATTGGATGGATTTTATAACTGCACTTTCTGGTGGTGGGGGATTAATGTCTGCTAAAATTCCATTTTTAGGACATACCGGAATTCACGCAACAATATATGGTGAATTATTTGATATATTATCACACGTTTTAATTTTTCTTAAATTCCAAGAATTATTTTTAATTCTTGATTCTGTTTATTTTTTCCCGCCTTTCCTTTACTTAGGTTTAGTTTTAAGGATATTGCCTTTCACAAGAAAATTAGGTGGTTTACTCTTAGGTATAACTTTAAGTTTATTTTTTGTTCTCCCTTATTTGTATATTGCGGGATGGGTAATTCTTGAAGCCACACCAGGTTTCGGTACAAAATATATTGTTGATACTTCCTCTTCAATTTCATTGTTTGGTATGAGTAATGTTATGGGTGGTGATGGTGTTATGGAACCCGTTGATACTTCAGAATATGTAAAACAAAAAATGTTTGATGAGGAGGGTAAATATCAACAACAAGTTAGAGACCCTGTTATTAATGTAATTGAAGGTTATGCTGATGCTGAGTCAAAAGCACCGGAAGGTTCACAACCTGTTGTGGGCATAAACACAAATCAATTGAAATATGAAGATTCAAAAAATTTGTATGGTGATGCAAAAGATTATTTAACAGTAATGGAAGATCGTAAAAACAATTCATTTGTTGAGATTGTTGCACGTGTAGTTCTATCAACAGTTTTCATTAGTGTTTTTGCTATAGTAGGTACAATTTCTGCAATTAAAGAAATTTCAAAATTCTTTGGTGGAGATGTGGAAATTGCAGGTTTAACGAGGTTAATTTAATGAATAAAACTCTATTGATTTTCATTTTATTATTTTCATTAAACTTTGCTGCTTCTAACGATGTAGCTGATATAATTTCACAATCACAAAACGCTTACATTATAATATTACTTGTTTTCATGTTAAGTGCATTAATGTATATGGGGGGTTCAATATTTTCCGTTCCAAATTGGATTGCGCGCAGTAAAGATATGTTATACCAAGGAATATTTTCTTTAGTTCTCATGGCTACTTTTCCTGCACTTTATTCTATTATATCTTCCATATTTTCATCATTATTTTTAGGTAATTATGGTGCTCCAAATATGAGTATGTTTGATTTGTCAGAAGGACTTCTATTTTGGAATTACATTTATTATTTCATTCACTTGATTATGGTTACTATGATTAATCTTTTTGTTATGACCTTTTTTGGTAAATCCCTTAGCATTCCAATAGCTAACAGAGTGGTGCCATTTGATTTAACTGTTTTACAAAGTCCTTTACTTTTCATTGTTAACACAATGGTAGGGATTATATCATTTTCTATAATGATTAATGGATTTCAACTTTTATTTTTAAATTTTGTTCATTACACTTTGATTCCTTTTCTATTACCAATAGGTTTACTTTTGAGGGCATTTCCAACATCAATGCATGCAGGTAATGTTCTTGTGGGAATAAGTATAGCTGCGTTCATAATAGTACCGTTAGTATATGCTATTGATTTACAAATTCTGCCGCAGATAGTAGCACCAGGTAATCTAAATAAAAGTAATTTTAAAACGTATGATTCATTTGCATTAATGAGGTTCTTTTATAATCAAGCAACATTAGAAAACGTTGTGGTTAAGCAATCAAAATGTGGTTTAATAAATGAGGCAAAAGATATTTTTGGTTATGGTTTTGTTTCAGCAGATTCTGCCGCAAATCTCCAAACAACTGGGGAAGGTTGTGGTATTGATATTATGGATGCAACTAATATTTATCTTGAATCTGCTTCAACAACTTCTGTGGTTGTAGGTTCGACTGTTTTTGGGGCAGCAATGATAACAAAAACCATAAATACAATGGTTGGTTTATTAAACACATTCAAAACAAGTAAAATAACTACTCCATTTTTGTATAATGTTTTTAGCGGAGCTGTATCTGGTGTTGCATTGGGTTATATAATATATTTCTCTTCACAAATACTTTTAGGTATTATTATTTCATTTGTTGTTTTATCAGCTATACTTCCTTTCCTTAAATTTACTATTATTATAATTTTCATTCGTGAATTTACATATAATATATTGGGCACCCAAATTTCATTGGGACAAATAACGAGGTTACTATGATGAACTTTCCAACTGAACTCATTCAACCAACTTTGCTTTCATTGGGAGTAGGTATTTTGTTTTATGTAGTAATATATATGTTGGGTAATCTCCTTCAAAGGAAGGAAGTTAAAGGTTTAGCAACGGAAAGTTTTGCAGATTTGTCAACGGTTTTCGTTTATGTTATTTTAGCAATGTTTTTCTTTGGATTGATTAATAACATAACTCCGGGGATGTTAGGTATTGATTTACAATCAGTTATTGATCCAGACAAGTCAGGTTTTGATATTAATTATGATAATTTGTATTCTGCTACAACAGTTAGTAGTATACAAGATTTACCTTTAATTTATGTAGGTGAAGCTTATCTTTCTGTTATGTATTATCAAGGTGAAAAGCTTTATCGTTCCATGCTTTTATCAATAGGTTACATGAGTTTAATGAGTTCAATTGAAATAGGTGCAGGTTCAAATGAAGTTTTAACACCATTTAAAGGATTTGATCCGTTCCTGAATTTCGCACCAACCATGTTAACTTCTGCAAGTGTAATGTTAATGACCTTTTCAGCACAATTATTTTTGTTGGAATTTTTTGTGAAATTAGTTCCTACTGTATTTTTCCCATTAGGAATATTATTTAGAGTTTTATATCCCACACGTAGTTTTGGTGGTGGTTTAATTGCACTTTCATTCACAATGTATTTCATTTATCCATTAATTCTCTCGTATAATTTTTCAATAATGGTTAATGTTTTGGGTATTGATAATGTTCAATTAGATTCAATTATTTATAATGCGCCTACATGTACCACAAATGATGAATGTAATTCCAATTCATGTGTAGAAAGTGGAAGTGGGGGTGTTAAGTATTGTGAACCTTGTATTCTGTTAGGTGAAATTCCCGATAATGCTCCGCAAAATATATGTTGTTCTAAAGTTTCTGAACTTAAGGGAAATGAATGTGTTTTAAAAATGCCTGCTGATATGGATAATAATGATGCTTTACAACAAACTGGAGAAAGTTTTGGTAAAGGGGGTATAATAACGGAACCTTCAAGTATACAAAATTTATTACTCGTTGGTATCTTATTTACAATTGTTTTCATGGTATTAATGAAAGTTCTTGTTTCTGTTGGTGTTTTATCTGGATTAGTAGGTTTTATTACAGGATTTTTAGGATTTGCCTTTGGTGCGGGTACTGCAGTATCAGCATCTGTTCCTGGATTATCTTTATTATTACATCCCGTTGCATTATTTATAGGTGTGTTAATATATAATTCAAAATTCTTTTTCTTAGGATTTATTTTACCTGCAGTTGAATTTATTGTTTTGATTGAATTTGTTAGGGTGCTTACAGGTTCTATGGGTGAATCCATAGATATAATGGATTTGTTTAAGGTGATTTAATGAGTGATGTTTATACTTCAATTATGGTTAGTACAATTCCCATAACTATAATTTTACTTCTTATAAGTGCAGGTATTTATGCACTTGTTTATATGGCTTCAAAGTTTTTGAACAATGATAAATTACGTAAATGGGTTGAAGGTGAAATTCATCAATCTTTCGCAACTGCAGTGTTCTTATTTCTCTCCGTGGCCTTTATAACTGTTTTTATTAATTTAAGTGGAGTATTTATGGATGAATTAATCAAAGTTCAAGGATTGGATAAACTTTATGATTACATGACAGGTACGGGTAGAGTGGAAATCACAAATAATAATCAAAAGTTTGAGGAAATGTACAATTTAGAAAAACCATTATTTTCAGATGAGGAAGAAAAGGATAGAATCTTTAATTCTGATTCGCATATGAAGTATGGGAGAATATTTTTGTTACATCAACTTGATAGGTTAAATTCTGCTTATGATATTGTGTTCTGGACAAATTATATCTTCGGAACACCATTTAGTATCTTTTTCCCAGAATCTGGAAAATATTTAACAAATTTTGTATCCTCGCCAATTAATAGTTTGAAAGAATCAATATTTAGTTATTTGTTTTATGGTTTCTTTTTTACGTACTTGCAACTTGCTCTTCTTGATTTAATTCAAGTTTTCTTTTTCTTTATGTTTCCTGCAGGGATTTTTCTTCGTGCGTTTACTTTAACTAATTCTGTGGGTTCGGCAATGATTGCTATTTCAGTGGGTATTTTCTTTGTTTATCCAACAGTTTTAGGTATATTACTTATAACAAATTATAATGAATTAGGGATAGAAGAAACGGATATAATTAAGATGGCCATGGCAGAAGAACCTAGTGAATTTTTAAATTATCAATTACAAGTTTTTGATAATTATGAAAGTGTTAAACCAGCTTCAGTAGTGGATAGAGTTTCCAACACTGCTGTTC
Source organism: Microcaldota archaeon (assembly GCA_964401875.1). Taxonomy (GTDB): domain Archaea; phylum Micrarchaeota; class Micrarchaeia; order CAILAH01; family CAILAH01; genus CAYOAB01. Next base: position 4,606 of record CAYOAB010000013.1, on the reverse strand, counting down.
AAAGTTTTGAACTAATATTTAATTTTGCCAGGACTATTTTGTTACATATGTTTCTCTTTCCGATGATAGCATTTACTGCTACTTATACGTTCATACATGCTTTTGCAGGATTTATGCAAGCAAATGTTTCTGAATTGGGTAGAGGGTTAATTCGTTTAGTTTAATTTTCTTATTTTTACTTTTTTTTGCTTATTTGGTCTCTTTTTTAGTTTATACTAACTCTAATGTTTATTTTTAATATTATATCTCCTATCCCGGTTCCTTTTTTAAAATAAAGGATTTTAATCACTTTTATTATATTGAATCAAGAATTGGGCCCTATACATAGGTTAAATAAGCTCATAGGGAGTTTATTTTTAGTATTTCCGAATCCAGGTAAGTTTATTTTATTATAAATAGATTAAATCCAGCTATTTTTACTATTTTAAAGGTTATTATGAGTTTTTTTCTTGATTTTTTTTAGTATTTAAATGTTTGCCTTCTTAATATAATTACAAATGATTGAGGGATTGTTATGGAAGGAATTATAAAATCAGCCTTGGGAAACCTTTCTTCGGATGCAAAAAATCCACAGGAAGATGTAATGGATAACGAATCCATTAAAATTGCCGTAGTTGGTTGCGGTGGTGCAGGTAATAATACTATTAATCGTATTTTAGCAGCAGGAGTTAAGGGAGCAGAATTAATTGCACTCAATACAGATAAACAACACTTAGGTATTGTTGATCCTCGTGCTAAAAAGATTTTAATAGGTAAAAGTATAACTCGTGGTCTTGGTGCTGGTGGTTATCCTGACGTAGGAGCAAAAGCAGCAGAAATTGATAGAGGAGTTATTGAAAGAGAATTAGGTGGTGCTCATTTAGTATTTATTTGTGCAGGTATGGGTGGTGGAACTGGTACAGGTTCAGCACCAATCGTATCTGAAATTGCAAGAGATCAAGGTGCAATTACCGTTGCAATGGTAACTTACCCATTCGCATTAGAAAGAGTAAGAAGATTAAAAGCAGACGAAGGTATTGCCAAATTAAGAAAATGTACAAATTCAGTTATTATCGTTGATAACAACAGGTTAGTTGAATTAGTTCCAAACTTACCAATTAACGATGCATTCGCTGTTGCAGATGAAATTTTAGCAAAAGCAATTAGTGGTTTAGTATGGACAATTACACAACCAAGTTTGATTAATATCGATTTCGCAGATGTACGTTCAATTATGCAAGAAGGTGGTGTAGGTTTTATTGCTGTTGGTGAAGGTAAAGGACCAGACAGAGTTAAAGGTGCATCAGAATCCGTTATGAAGAACAGATTATTAGATGTTGACTTCGCAGGAGCAAAAGGAGCAATCATCCACATCAGTGGTGGTCGTGATTTAACACTCGGTGATGCAATCAAATCTGGTGAATTCATTTCTGAAAGAATGGATGACCACGCAAATGTTAAGTGGGGTGCCAGATTACTTCCAAACTTCGATGGTAAAATAGAAATAGTTGCAATTGTTACTGGTGTATCCGGTGCAAGCATTATGGGTAAAAACATCGGAGAAGAAAGAGATAGAAGTGCAATGGGAGATATTGAGATAATAGGTTAAATCTTTTGAGTTGGTGGTGTTTATCCCCCCAATTTTTAAACACCATTTCAACTCTCTCTTTTTAAATTTTATATATTAAATCTAATTATGGCCAAGGGAATAGATGAAGAGGTTTCAAGCGCAATTAAAGTTACTGATTATTTAGTATCATTACCTTCACTAATTAAACAATATTTTATATTGATAGTTATTATGGGGATTTTTGGAGTATTATTATCACAAATTCTCAACTATCCTATCATGCAAGGTATGTTAAGTTCTTTCTTAATTCTCGTGGTTCCCACTATCCTCTCAGCATTAACTTTACGTATTATAAGAAGAGTTCCACTCAAACGTTCATTCTTCTTAATGCTTGTTATGTGCTCATTATATATGTTAATTTATACTTTTTACTTTATAACTTCTGATATTAATGTTTTGATCCTTGGATTGTCTGCCATTTTTGTTTTATTATTTTTAATTCTCTATTACGTTTTCCTTCTAAGATATTCGGCTTTTATATTTTCTTTGGCCCAATTATTTTTCTTTATTGTTATGTTCTATTATGTTGTTTTCAACGTTACAACAATTACTTCTTTCTCTGAACAAGCAATAAATGATTTGTTGATTAAATTATTCATAACTTCACTTGTATTTTCATTCTTTATTTATTTCCTTTTTTACATAGTTAATGCTCCTATGAAAAAGGCGTTTTCTATATCAGGTACTAAGGTTTTTTCTTTATTCATTTCACAATGGATAAATGATTCTAAAGATTTAGAAACTGAATTTGAAAGGATTGGTATTTCCATGGAAAGTTATATTGACGTTCTTCTCTTCAAGAATTCTAAAGGTAAATGTCTTGTAACTATACCGCAAGTTCATTTTGGTCCTTTCGGTAATTTGGGTGGTAGTGATTATCCTAATCAAATGTCTAAAATTCTTGAAAATCACGTTGATTGTTCAATTGTTATGCATGGTGCTTGTACGCATGACCAAAACCCCACATCTTCTGATAGGATAGGGGAGGTTACAAATCCCATAATTAAATTCATGTCTGATAATTCTGACAATTTTAGTAAAAGTAAAGTGGGTTTCGTGAGTTATAAATATCATAAAACATTGAATTCACATCTATTGTTCGACGATGCAATTTTAAGTTTATTTTCAAGATATCCTAATACCACAGAAGATATGGATTTCGGTTTAGGTTTACTTTTAAGGGAAAAAGGTAAAAAATACAGGGAAAAGAGTTTCATTGTGGACCAACATAATTCTGATACTGGTAAAATAACTCAATTTCTTTTAGGTTCTAAGGAAGCTTCTGAATATTTGAATTCTATGGATTTATTTAAAGATAAAATTAAAGAATTGAAATTAGAAAAAGTTAAATTTAATTTTCATAAGTTACATAAACCTTATTTTTCCTCTGCAGGTATAAGTAATAACGGAATACGTATGTTTTGTTTTGTCTCAAGTAAGCAATCTATTTTAATAGTGGTAATAGATTCAAATAGTATAAATAATGAGATAAAAACAGCAATTGAGGACAAATTAAAAGGGGTTTTTGATGTTGTTTTAATTAATACTACCGATTCGCACTCTCTTAACAAAGTTAGTGGTGTGATTAATCCTGCTAACATTAAGAATTTAGACGTTATATTAGAGGATTTATATTCAGTTGCAAAGGAAATGAAGGAGAATGCCTCTGATTTCAATATGGTTTCGGAAACTTTACCCATTAAGGTTAAGGTTTTTGGTCCTCACCAGTCACTTAAATTAATAGGGGTTGTGAATGCACTTATTTCCGTTTTAAAATTTGTGGTTCCTCTTATATTCATATTTGGTATACTTTTCGCTCTTTATGTACTATCTTTACTTTAAGAGATAAAAGTAATATTTATTAATGTTTGTTATTTCAATTTACTTACGTTATATTTATAGAAAAAGGTGTAATTATGTTAACAACACAGGAAGAATATTTAGAATCAGGTATTCATATCGGGACTAGACTTAAAACTCCTTATATGAAAAAGTTCATTTTCAAAATAAGGCCAGATAAGCTTTACGTAATGGATTTGGATAGTATTGACCAAAGAATACAAGTGGCCGCAGAATTGATTGCAAGGTATGAAGCAGAAAAAGTTTCTGTTGTGGCATCACGTTCATATGCAATTGATGCGGCAAAAAGGTTTTGTGAAGCAGTAGGTTGTAGATTAGTCGATGGTAGGTTTCAACCAGGTACTTTAACTAATCCTTTAAGTACACATTTCCAAGAACCACATTTGTTGGTTATATCTGACCCACGTACTGAGATTCAAGCGTTACGTGAGAGTTCGTTTAAAGGTATTCCTTCTATCGGTTTAGTTGATACTGATAATTCCGCAAGATTTTTAGATTTCGTTATCCCTTGTAATAATAAGGGTAGAAAATCTCTAAACTTAATTTACATGCTTTTGGCCACAACTATATTGAAATTACGTGGAGAAAGTAATGCAGAAGAGAAAGTAAAGAAAATCTTTGAAGGTATTGATAATGAAGAAGATACCACAGAGGAAGTAAAAGAATAATTATTTTATTTTATAATTTGATTTGTCTGTTATTTCAATTTCATATTCATTTTTCTTATTCTCTTTAGTTAATTTGAATGTGACTTTTCCACTTTTTAAATTTAACGTATGTAATTTATTTATTTCTGTTTCAACAATTGAACCATGATAAGAATAAATAGGTTTTCCGTTTTCTTCGCCTTCTTTATATCTTATTTCAAATTTTAAACTTTTAATTCCCGGTTCTTTATATAATTTAATTTCGGTATATCCTTTATTACCTACTTTAAAGAATTCATTCATTTTAATATTTTCATACCTATATCCAGGTTTAGTCTTAGTTGCAGTCATATTTTCTAATTTTGATTTTTCATTAATAGTTGTAATTGGCATGTATAAATATATACAATTAAATATTAAAATAAGAGTATGGGACTGCTCGGCCCTGCGGAGGGGATCTTTTTTCGGCGAAGCCGAAAGGGATCTTAGA
>CAYOAB010000012.1:10540-15798 GCA_964401875.1 Microcaldota archaeon | reverse complement strand
CAATACTGAAATTACTATACCAATCAGAACATTATCAAAATTATTAAACACAACGATAGTTCCCAAATAAACAAAGAAAAACGTTGAAATAAAGAAAGTGATTTCCTTGTGTACTTTTTTAATGAAAAATGTATTTGGTGCTAAAGATTCTGTTTTAAAGAACCTTGCAAAAAGATTCATGTTACCTAAAAATAATCCGAAAATTAAAACAGTTATAGGACCATTACCATTGTACAAATCACTTATATAATAAAGTATAAAGAGAAAACCTATTGTCAAAATGTATCCAAAATCAATATTACCACCATATTTCAATATGGCTCCCCATATAAATGCACCTATTCCCCCAATTACAGTTCCAATAACTAAAAATGTCAAAATGGTTTGACCTATGGAATTAATATCTAAAGTACCTACACCTACTGCAATATTAATCAAAGTAATTGCGAAAACAATACCAAAAACATCCGTTGCAACAGATTCTAATGAAATTATATTTTTAACCCCTTCACTTAACACTTTAGTAGGGTCTGCTGTTAATGAAAGAGATGAAACCCCTGATAATATTGCTCCTAAAATTGCTCCTATTAAATAATCCCAACCAAGTATAAAATGTCCTGCAATTGAAATAATCACAATTTGAAAAACAGTAACAAGAAAACTAAATATGAGTGCAACTGGAGTTTCTTTTAAAAACTCTAAAATGTTCATATTTAACCCGCCTTCAAATAACATTATAATAAGTGCAATTGGTGCGAAAAGCGAAGCATATACTGCTAAATCTTGAGGTGCCACCGCCCCTGAGAAAGATCCTATAAATACTCCTAAAAATAATAAGAGTAATACATTAGGAATAGAAAATTTTCTAAATATCATTTCTGCAAAAAATCCTATAAACACTATTGCCCCGAACAAAGCTATAATCTCTTGAACTGTAAGAATTGCCATATAAATAATATCAAGGAATAAAAATAAAAAACATTTACCACAAATCTAATCATGCAAGAATTAATAAAAAATGAAAACGTTTTACTTCCAGAATACATTCCAGACATTTTACCAGGTAGAGAAAAGGAAATTAAAGATATAAGTTATAATTTTAAAATAGCATTAGATGGTAGAAAACCTGAAAATTTACTTGTGTATGGTTCTCCGGGAACAGGTAAAACTGCCGTTGTCAAATTCATTACAAAAGAACTTGAAGATTATTCAAATAAAGTAAAAATAGTCCACATTAACTGCTGGCATATTGGAACAAGGTATGGGATTATAGCTGAAATGGCTAAAAGAATAGGTTTTATTGCTCCAATGAAAGGTATGTCGATTGAAGATTTATTTAATAGGATTTCAGAAATTATTTTGAAAAAGAGAATTATTGTAATTGTTATTTTAGATGAAATGGATAAACTTATATTGAGTGGACATAGTGACATTCTCTATGATTTGAGTAGGATGAATGAAGTGTATAATGTTAAAATAAGTATGGTGGGTATAATCAATGAACTTAACTTAATTACAACATTAGATCCAAGGATAAGAAGTTCGGTTATAAATGCGGATGTTGAATTTAAACCATACACAGTCCCACAACTTAAAGAAATTTTAAATGAAAGAGCAAGATTTGCATTCTATGATTATGATGAAGACGCAATAGGTTTAGCTGCAGCTTACGGTTATAAGTTGAATGGTGATGCAAGAATTTCAATTTCAATTTTACTTAATTCAGGAAGAATTGCGGAAAAGAAAGGTGCGAACAAGTTAATGGTAGAACATGTTCAGGAAGCGTTTAAAAGTAAAAGCTATATTATGAGAAAGGTAGAAAAAAATGAAATTAAATTAAATCCTGAAGAAAAGAAAATAATTGACATTTTGAAAAAAGGAGGAATTACAAGTGGTGAACTTTACAAAAAGTTACCTGGAATGAACGAAAGAACTATTAGAAATTATATTAAAAAACTTGAAGAAACAGGCCTAATTGAACTTAAAGAAGTTGTTGGGAAAGGTAAAACAAGAATGATTAAAATGAAAGATAATGTGTGAGTGAGAATATGATGTTGATGGAAATAGAAATGGATGCAGTATGCGGAGGAATTATTTTATTCCTCATTGGGATTTTGATAATTTTCAATGGAGTACAAATGTACTTGACAATGAGAAAAGTTCAAAATACACCCACTTCAAAAATTAGAAGTGTTGCAATGGGTTTAGCGGAAGTTTATGGTAAAGCTTTAAGTGTTGTGGAAAATTATAGTCCTTTCACAAATGAAAAATGTGTTTATTATAAAATACAAGTGCAAGCATACATAGAAAGGAAAGGTGATGATGATACAAGTTCCTGGACAACTATTTTGAATAAAGAATTGAATAACATTTTCAAATTACAGGATGATACTGGAATAATTAATGTTGATCCAAAAGGAGCGGATATAAATTTGGATGTTGCCAGGTCAAAGGAAGGAAACATTACAAAAAAACTATTGAGTTTAAGTGGCGTTAATGAAGAAATTGTAAGTTTCATAAACAAGTTGGATAAGAATGAACAAAACATAATTAACAGGTATAAAAACAATAAAATTAAGGTAACCGAATGGAGAATTATTGAAGGTGAAAAGGTTTATGTTTTGGGAAGTGTTGAACCTTCTACTTCAAATGAACAAACGGAAAGATATACAGTAAAGAAAGGTGGAGAAAAAATTATGTTCATAAGTAACAAAGAGGAAATGAAACTTGTTTCAAAACTTAAGTGGGGCGTTCTTTTCAGATTAGCTGGGGGCCTAATACTTTCAGTTATTGCAATGGTTTTGATATTTGTTAAGTTGAATTTGTTTTAGGTGATTAAAATTAAAGAGGAAATAAAAGAATACACAAACATTTTTGCAATAACGCTTACGGCAGGTTTGTGGATTTATATTTATTTTTTAGATCCCATTTTTGGAAATCTTTTGATTGAAAAATTAAAAATTTTCATAGGTATTGCTCTCAGTTTTCTTATCATAGGAATTTCAATTATTAAAATAGGTTTAGAAAAATATTTTTATTTGAGAAAAATTGAAAACACAGAGACATCAAAAATTAGAAGTGTTGCTATAGGATTGACAGAAGTTTATGGAAAGGCGATTCCAAAAGAAGAAAAATATTGTTTAAATGAAAAAGAGAAAAGTGTATATTATTCTTTTGATATTATGCGTTATTCATCTGGAGGAAATCAAGGAAAATGGACAAGTATACTTAAAGAAGAGTATTATGAAAAATTTTATTTAAAGGACGAAACGGGACAGATATTAATTAATCCAAAGGAAGCAAAAATAGATGTACCTGTAATTAAATATGAAGGTTATTTGTTTGAAAGAAAAGGTTTCAATAAGTTAATATCTGGAAGTACTTTACTACCTGAAGAAATAAGATATCATTTTATAACTAAAATGGCAGAACTTTTCAAAGATTATCAAAGAGATTACTTCAGAATAGAAAAAAAAGTAATTAGAGAAAATGAACATATTTATGTTATTGGAGAAGTTCAAAAAGATAAAGAAAATGTTATAAGAAAAGGTAATCAAAATATTTTTTTAATAAGTAATAGAGATGAAAAAGAATTATTATCTAAATATAAATTGAATTCGTTTATTAGAATAATTATAGGTTCAACTTTATTCATTTTGAGTTTAATGATGTTCTTATTGATTATTAAATAACTATAAAAACATTTATTTAGAATATTAAAGTAGTGATAACATGATTGAGAATATACCATTAATAATATTGGATAGTGATGGAGATCCAATTTGTTGTGGTATATTTTTGTTTATTATTTCAATTTCAATGATACTTAATGGTGTTAATAAATATTTAATTATGAGGAAAATTGAAAACACTCCCACTTCAAAAATTAGGAGCGTGGCCTTGGGTTTAACTGAAATTTATGGAAAACCTAAAAGTATTGAAAGAACGTATAGCCCTGTTTCAAAAGATAAATGTGTTTATTATATGCTTGATGTTGATTATTATCAAAGTGGAAAACATGGTGGCTGGAGAGATTTGTTTAAAGTGAAATTTGATGATAATTTTTATTTGGAAGATGAAACTGGAAAAATTTTTGTTAACCCAAAAAATTGTAAATTAGAAATTGAACCAGATAAAACATACATTGGATTTTTGTATAAAGGTTTCATGAAAAAAGAAATTGATGAGAAGGCATTGAATTACTTGAACAATTTAAATCCAGAATTAAGTAAGAAATTATATTCACATAAACATCAACAAATAAGAATTTTTGAATATTTGATTAAAGAAGAGGATTCGTTGTATGTTTTGGGAAGTGTTGAACCATTAGATAAATTAAGCACGGAACTTGTAATTAAAAAAGGAGCAGAAAAAACACTTTACATATGTGATAAGGAAGAAAAAATTGTATTATCAAATATTAAAAATTCAGTTTATATTAACTTGTTCGGTGGCCTTTTATTGGGAATGTTGGGTTTAATTATTATATTTTTAAGATTAAATATGCTTTAGAGAGGTAATATTATGTTTATGTTAATGAATATTGCAGGAGCCGGATTGGGATTAGGAATCTGTGTAGGGTTCGTACTATTTGTACTTTTTGCGTATGCTGTTTTCTATATTTTCTCATTGTATAATGGACTTATAGAATTAAACAATAACATGGATAAGGCATGGGCAAACATTGATGTATTGCTTAAGAAAAGGTCTGATTTAATTCCTAATTTAGTTGAAACAGTTAAAGGATACATGAAACATGAAAAGGAAGTTTTAACTAAAATTACTGAATTGAGAAGTGAATTGAGTCATGAAACTGGAACTAAAGACAAGGCAAAAACAAGTAACCAAATAACAGAAACTTTAAAGACAATATTTGCCGTTGCAGAAAATTATCCGCAACTTAAAGCAAATGAAAATTTCTTACATCTACAAAAAGAAATGTCTTTAATTGAAGAACAAATTGCAGATAGGAGAGAATTCTTTAACAACTCTGTATTACTCTTTAATACAAGGATACAGGTTATACCAGATAGTCTTTTCGCAAGTATCTTAGGTTACAAAAAGAAAGATTACTTTAAAGTAGAAGAAAGTGAAAGAGAAAATGTAAAAATTAACATCTAATTTTTTTCTTTATTTAAAAAATGAGCACAGCTCGAAGGTATAAAATATATAAATAAAAATAGAATATGGACCCGCCCATGCCCTTTTCCCAATGAACGGGGTCACTTCGTTCCACCTTTCATATGGTAAAAGCGTCA